>JBFHVK010000028.1:0-15897 GCA_041589615.1 Gammaproteobacteria bacterium
ATAACCTGCCGCAGTAGAGAAACCGTCATGGCCACACAGAATAAAACTGACCAGCGCATTGTTTAGATCGGCCGTACTGGAAAGCCCATTAAACGGCCCCTTGGTCAACGCCCCTTCAGAACCCGCACCTGTGGTGGACGGTGACTTGCCAGTCAGGCTACAGATCAGGTCCATAAACAGTTCGGGTAGTTGCTGATAATGAATCGGGTTGTAAACCGCCAGAGGTCGTATACCTTTTGCTTTATCCTGTGGATTATTTCGACGTCCCTGCAAAACGGCATTCACCGGGAAATAGACAGGCTCCTGCAGAGACAATCCTCGTGCCAGTCGAGTTGCTGTTGTAGCGATATACAGCGGTAGTGGATCAGCCAGATCGGGACGTAATTGCAGGTAACGAACATTTGGAGATGGCTTACCATCAACCAGCCTGGGATGTGCCGATGAAACAAAGTATGTGCCCGCATCTCCCGCAGCCGCTTTTCTAATAAGTTTTCGCATCGGTGTGGTGTACTGTTCAAAACCCACCACATCCTCAATCAGCTCTTTAGCATCATCAGGAGTAAGCGGTTCAAAGTTTGAAATAAAATTATCGCCCCCTGCAAGGTCAGATTCAGTCTGTCGATCTAGCCCGCGATTAATGGCTTCATCGGGTCGTTGAAACAGATGGGACTCACAGTTCTTAACCAGCTTGATACATGGCTGCTGATAATCCGGATTAAGCCCGCTTACATAACTGACAGGTATCACCGTCGAGGCGGTAATATCATCCTCGGTCTGGACCTTGGCAGCGGCTACAAAATCCTGCCTGAGTTTAAAGATTCTCCAGGTACCATCACTGTGCATGCCGACACGCAAATAACTGGCCTGTAGTTTTCGACCTGCATATTTGAGTTCGTGTCCTGAACGTCCATTGACATCATCAACAGAAAAATACGAGCGCCAGCGACTTCCCCATTCTGGTTTATAAAAACGTTTAATCATATATACCAGGGCAAGAATATTATCGGGAATGGTATTCAGCCAGAGATTGTAATCATCATTGAACTCTGTAGAGGAAGGTGTCAGCATTTTTATCACTGATCCAAGTGTGCGGCGACTACTCAACAGGCTTCGATCATCTTTCACTGACGGATCACGAAAACGGGTTGAATAATCATACTCAAAAATACTTTCAACCTGGTTGAAATCCTCTTCCATATTTCCAACAAATAATGGCCCGGATATCATCAGGTCCTGGATGGATTTTGAAATTTCTGATTTACCGCCACCTGATACCGTACTTGGCTTATGGCAAAAGGTACCTTCACCCAGAGTACCGATCAGGCGCCAGCTAGGCGCATGTGGATGTTTGCTTAACTGCACATAAAAACCACTGGGGTAAATATAAGTCTGCCCGGCACGTAACTTGATATGCCGGGGCTGTTCATCTTTAAGCCAGCTCAACTGCATCTGCTGCATATCGATGCGAGTATCCTGCGGTATATACAGAATATTGGGGTAAGTTTTATCGATCGCATACCCCTGAGGATCTATCTCTATATTGTCTTTTAACTGGGAACAGAGCTTTTCAAAGGTCTGCCCACTCGCCATGTGCACCTGCTGTGGAAGGTAGAGTTCGCCCAGGTTAAACCGCGGATATGCCAGGGCACCACCCGAGTGCTCCTCTTCACAACCGCCAAATAAATTGGATGAGTAACTAATCTGTGATTTGACTTCTTTTTTACTGTAACCGAAATAATTATCCGCAATGACCGTAACAACCACGCCCTGCATATCTCGACACACCAGTTTGAATGCCTGGCCATCGTTATAGAGTTCCGACTCATCTTTCCAGCACATTCCATCCCTGCGCTGTCGTTCACTTGCAGAATCGTAATGTGGCAGGCCCAGTTCTTTTTTTGTCAGCTTAGTTAAGTGAGGCGCAAGAATGATACAGCCACTGTGCCCCGTCCAGTGTTCGATATCGAGTGCCGCATCATTTTCAGGCAGGAAAGGATCGCCACCATTACCAAATATTGATTCAACGAAGTCCAGGTTAGCGACCAGCGTGCCTGGTGCAAACATACGTATTTCAAGCGATTTTTCTGGCAAAACTCCTTCTACTTCGGGACGTACAACAGGCCTTAACAGCAATGAAACCCAGCTATTAACTGGTTTGTGCATTTTCCTGGTGATTGGAAGCTGCATGAGTTCTTCCGGAGGCTGCAATGCCGCCTTTAATAAACTTGAATATGCCTTAATCGGCACTTCACGTTTATCATAAGGTATAGGCAGCCCACCTTCAGCTATATGAAATACACCTTTGGTAGTACGACGATCACTTTTCGGGTTATGTAAAACCCCCTGGGCAATCCTGTATGACGACAGTAAAGGTGACTGGTAAATATTTTCATCATATGGCAATGACATTTCACGAGCCAGACCTGGTTGTAACAGACTGAATGTTTCTCCTGGCAGGCTTATATTTGCCTCAATTCCATTACGAGACAGATATGCATTGATAAAGTCTTCAATACGTTTATCTGCCGGGCAACGGTAGTTAGCCAACAACCGTCTGTGTTGACTGTAATTTCGTAACAAACTATCTGCGATAGATAGAAAACTACGATCAGTATTCATTTCACAGGGATAACCCAGCGCTGATAACTGTAGACAGATAAGCTGCAACTTTAACTGTCGCTTATCAATGCCTCTACGTTCCGCAAGTGTGAATTGCTTTTCATTTAAAGACAAAACGAACCCCCTGGCACATTAAATAGAGCATCATCAAGTACGCTATGGAAGCCCTCTGCGATTGAAGAGCAGCCTAACATCCTGATAACCCATATAATCGTGCCTCATTGTTTACCATTATAAGGGGCCTAATCGCACTATCTATTAAGCATTCTCAGCATATTTTCGAATGTGATTAGATCCAGATCAAATATTGTCACTAAAGAGATAGCAATTACAATGCCAGTGCAGGAGACAGATAATATCAATCAGGGTCTACCAGGCCATTAAAGTTAATGCAGGCACTTTATAGTATGATCTCAACAGTCTGTATTATTTTTGTGGATATTATGTTGCTATATTCACATACAATATAAACTATCAGTCATAATATTCTGCATGAGTTTAAATATGCCCGTCATTCTACTTAGTGATAATGGTTCCAGCCGCGCTGACTCAACGATACAGCTCCGTAAACTTGCAAACGAGCTGGGCAGTAAAACATCACAGACTATACATCCGGTTTCTCTACAGCATGCCGACAGTATTGATGCTAAGCTCCTGGATGGTAAACCAGCACAAATATTCAATAGTTTCATGTCACAACAGCTCTCAAAAGGTGAGCATGAATTTATTTTATTGCCGTTATTCTTTGGCAATAGCAAGGCACTTACTCGTTTTATACCAGATGAGATTGAAAAACTATCCCGTGAGTATGGACCTTTTGAACTGAAAATTGGAGATGTAATTTACCCGTTACCTCAAGGTGAACCACTACTATCCGATATTATTTATGATCACATTACTAATACATCAGACAGATATAAACAGACTTTTGATAACATTGTTCTTGTAGATCATGGATCACCCGTACCACGTGTTACTGAAGTTCGTAAACACCTTGCACAAAGTGTACAACAAAAGTTACCAGCCAGTTACCCGCTGGAACAGGCCGTCATGGAGCGTCGCGAAGGCCATGAGTATGATTTCAATGGTGACCTTCTGGAGCACTGGTTACTAACCAAGGCTGAAAGCGGTGCGCACTCAGCACTCGTTGTAATGATGTTTTTCTTACCGGGTCGTCACGCAGGGGAAAATGGTGACATAGTTGAAATCTGCAAATCAGTAATGCAAAAATACCCCGAATTCAATATTGTAATTAGCCCTTTAATCTCAGAGAACCCTAAATTCCTTCAGATACTCGAGGAAAGACTGGAAAGACTGTTATAAAACTGAATCTTTCTGGGCTACTTTAAATCTTGCTCAGATTCTATTATGGCTAACTGTTTACGTAAAATACCCAGCTCGTTATCCCATGCCTTGGCATCACCATAGTCAATATAATTATCTGTATATTTGTGTGCATCAATTATGCGTCTTGCATGTTTTATAGGGCACCAGTACTGCTCAGTGCGAGCTGTAATTTCACGCGCATAGGATATAAGCCCATTACCATAACCACAGTACACACAATTAAGTTTTTCAATTATATTCAGGTAAGCCAGGTGATGACGATCAATCACTATATAATCTGAACGTTTAACCCTGGGAATTCCATATACCCTGAAACAGACATGTTGATAGACTGTAATTGCCAGATCAAGAAATATAATTGGAATCACCATGCCATATATAATTGGAGCCGTTAATAGAAATGCGACAGGTGCCTGTAACACATAGCGCACCAGTCCTTTACGATATTGCCTTTGCAACTGGCGTATTTTGCGTTCGAAGACAATTTTTCCCCGACGCAGGCTATAATGAAACTCCTCTCGTTTTTCATCTAGCAAACGATCGATTTCATCTTCAACTTCCTGCTGCTTAGATTTAAGTTGATCGAGCAGTTCGTCCAGTCTGGATTTAGTAGTCATATTATCTCACTCATCAGCAGTGTCTGCTGACTGGCTTTATAAAGTTAATCAGACAACCAGTAAAACTGATACGGTGGTATCACCAGTTGCTGCTTGAATAAAGACGGTACTTCACCAGAATACAGATCCCTGATTTGATCATGCTGAAATCTGAATGTATGGCTTATTTCCGATAAATCAAGGTACTGTGGTTTAGCATCAAAATTCCCAACAACAAGCACACCACTGGAGGGACGCTGAAGATTGAAGCGTGAAAATACGAATAAGTGAGGGTTCTCAAGCTGTATAAGTTCACGGTTGTTAAAATCAGAAAAAGCAGGTATTTCCTTACGTACCGATATCATCTTTCGCAGGGCATTAAAAATACGGTGTTCAATAGTGCCAGGCTGATGACGTCTTTCTGCTTTTTCCCAGTCTATATTAGGCCGATGAGCCCAACGACTATCATGTGCCTTATGTTCGTCATTGAGAAAACTACAGTCATTAAGGGTACCGATTTCATCACCATAGTAAAGTAAGGGTATACCACCAAATGACATTATCATGCTATTAAGTAACAGTATATGCTGAACAGCATTATCGATACTGGCCTGATCACCCGACTGAAGAGCAGACTCTAGTCCTACCAGTGAAGCTAGTGAACCAGATATGCGTGCATCACCTGTCTTGTGATTATGGCCGAATGGCAGCCCCCTGGCGATGGAATCAGCGTAGTCACCCGTAAAGTAATCTATCAGAAACTTTCTGTGCTCATAGGGATTATAACCAACAGCCTGTATATCGGCATCATCAAAACCAAGGCCAATATCATCATGACAACGCACATAATTAAGCCATGTAGCACGCTCAAGTTTAGCAGGTATACTTTTAAGCCCCTGATACAGTAACCTCGAATTCTTGGTAGCAACCGCGTCCCAGAGAAGTGCCATATAAGTCGCGTTGTAAGCTATTTCACATTCTTTAGCATTTATAGCATCTTCACCAAAGTACTTTGTAATCTCAAGTGGAGCCACAATCGCCTCAGCAATAAACAGAACACCGGGTGCAGTAACCTGGCAACAATCTTTCATTAACTGAAGAATAAGATGTGCTTCGCGTTCATTCTGGCATGTACTGCCTATTTTTTTCCAAAGAAAGGCAACTGCATCCAGGCGAATAATATCCGCTCCCTGGTTAGCCCAGAAAAGAATGATATCAAGCATTTCGATGAATACGGCAGGGTTACTATAATTTAAATCCCATTGAAAATCATTGAAGACGGTCATCACCCACTTTTGCATGTCTTCATTCCATGTGAAATTACCCGGTGATGTTTCTGGAAATATTTCCGGCATTGTTTGCTCGAACATATCGGGTATTTCACGAGTATCAAACAGGTAATAATAATCCTGATATTTCTTATTACCTTCACGTGCTTTAACTGCCCATTGATGTTCATTAGATGTGTGATTAACTACTACATCCAATGTAAGAAGAATATCTCTCTGCTTTAATCCTTCTGAGAGTTCATGCAAATCTTCTAGATCACCAATACGAGAATCAACCTGTCGAAAATCACTTACAGCATATCCCCCATCACTTTTACCTTCAGGACATTTCAGTATGGGCATTATATGCACCATATTCACACCCAGCTCCTGAAAGTAATGCAATTTCTCTTTGAGCCCACTCAGGTTTTCAGCAAAGCCATCACTATATAACGCCATACCAACCCATTTCTGACTCAGAAACCAGTTGTGATTTTTTTCACGATCGAGATCTCTTTCCTTTAGCGTATCATTTCGATAGATGTATTGACGCGCCATTGTTTCAACCAGGCGCTGGGCCTGATCTTCAAAATCATCGCGATCACCATATAACAGATGGAAAAGAGAATAGATAGCATAGAAATTTGCACCAAGCCGCGTATAAAAATGTCGAATCTGCTGCTGCTTAATCTCAGGATTTAGCTTAATTAAAATATCATTAAGCAGTGAATGTGATACTTGTTCATACATGATTATCTACTTCAATTAAGATTTTCTATAATGACATTTTTGTTATTTAGCAGCTATTCAGGCAGTCGCCACTGCTTAATGAATTGCTTGTAAAACTCTACATCCCTGGTTGTAGCTCCCTGCAACCCGACGACGGCACTTGCAAAAGACTGGGCTCTTTGAACCGTTGTCTGCAAATCCCATCCATAATAGGTGCCCAGGATATAGATACTACTAAACGCATCTCCCGCCCCAACGGTATCTATTACCGAGTCTGCCAGCTCTGGTTGATACGTTTCAATCAGACCGGGACCATCTGACACAACAACACCATGCTCTCCACGAGTGACGATTAATATTCCTGTATCTACTAACCGCCTTAGTTTTACTATACTCTCATCTACAGAAAGATTCTGGTTAATAATCAACTCAAGCTCGTGCTCATTTAACTTTACACAATAGCAGGCTTTAATAATTTCGTTTATTGTCTGGATATTCCACCATGGATCACGTAAATTCACATCCACAAAGGTCGATACACTATCCAGAGTCTTAAGATATTGTAGCGTTTCTGAAGAAACGGCGTTACGTAATGACAGAGACCCATGATAGAGAAATAACTCACCTTTTAATTCCGGCAACTGATTTTTATCAATAAAGTCCCAGGCACTATTCTCTACGATCTCATATGCTGGCTCATTATTATGATAACTAACCTGGACTTTCCCGGTGGGGTGAATGTCATCAAGTTGTAAACCACT
This sequence comes from Gammaproteobacteria bacterium, assembly GCA_041589615.1. GTDB lineage: Bacteria > Pseudomonadota > Gammaproteobacteria > SZUA-229 > SZUA-229 > SZUA-229. Next base: position 7,321 of record JBFHVK010000028.1, read on the forward strand.
GAGATCCATACCCCATTCCTGCATAGCCTGTCGGATCTGCTGAGCTTCTACATCATCGCCAGTTCGTGAAATTAACAGGGGTTCAAGCCCGAATGCCTGACAATTCCATGCCACGTTAAATGGCGCACCACCGAGCACACGATTACCATCTGGAAAACAGTCAAATAGCACCTCTCCAAATATAACCAGTTGCGATTGAGTCATCATTGTAAAAATTCCATCTTACTCTTCATTTCAGGTAGATAATGAATAATGCCTTCTAGTATACCCGCACTATAATTACCATTCATATCCTCTTCCTGCTTATATCCCTGTGCAATATAAATATTGCTCAAGTTGTTATTTTCTTCAGCCTGTTTCAATGCCATTGCTTTCACATCATCACTTGCATTTGCGACCAGCACAGAATTTACAGGGCTGGTAAGTACATCAATATCATTACCACTATCACCTGCAAATATCGTCTCAGCATGGGTAAAATTCTTATGGCGCATAATAAACTCAATCGCATGCCTCTTATTTGCACTTACAGGCAAGATATCTAACAAGCCGATTGATTTTAGTTCATCGATACTCCAGATAATATTTGCCTGGACATTGTTTCGTCTTAACAAGGATTGAATATCATTAGCAAGCACGACATTATCGACATCCAGCGAAACATAATAGCTAAGCTTATAGGTGTTCTGTTTGCTTTCCTCCTGCAAACTCAAGACTTCAAATACACTCAACAATTCTATCAACTGGTATCGATCGAAATTATTCCAGTCAGTCGAAATTTCCTGTTGCCATGAATTGAGGTGTGACCACCTATGATTCGTTATCTCATATATAGTAGAACCTACATCAGCGATTACAAAATCTGGTTCTGGTAACTGGAATTCATCTATCGCCTCTAGCACCAGATTTTTGTCTCTCCCAGTCACATAAGCAAGTGTAATATGTTGTTGCTCGACCAGCCTGGTAAAGTATTCACGAGCATGAGGTGACTCAACCTGCGGACCATTTGGTAACAGAGTTCTGTCCAGATCTGTACACAAGAGTAACCGACTCATCGCTGAGGCACCTGGCAAGCATCAAAAAAGTCATAATGATCTATAGCATCCAGTATACCAGTTGCACCAGCCTGCTCTGTAAAATATACCCGTTCAAGATCAATAAGATCAGACAGTTCTTCATGATGCCGATTAGCTACTACCACGGCTAGTGTATTCCCGCGCATCATATCCTCATCTGATCCGGAACCACCGGCCACTAGTATATTTCCCAATGGAATATCCCACTGGTTAGAAAACCAGCGTAAAGCATAGCCCTTGGATGCCCTGACTGGAACAATATCCAGAAACTGCCCAAAGGAATGAAATACATTAACGGTCTGATCGTGTTGATGTAACAGGCTAATTATTTCTTCGATAGTAGGTGATTTTTCAGGATTAATATAATAACTAATTTTGAACCGGCTCTGCTCACTCTTCGGTTGAGGCTTTAAGCCTGGAAGTTCAGATAGTAACCGACGCAGTAGTGCAGGCTTCCATAGATAATCAATATGATTTTCCCATGCTGTGTCCCTGTTCAAATTTGGCGCATAATGGATCTCCGTACCAAGACTGGTAATCAACACATCTGGCTGGGGTATTTTATACTTTTTAAGTTCTTTTAAAGCTGAATCGAGACGACGACCTGTAGCGATGCCGAAGCCTGCACACTTACGATTATCCTGAATAACCTGGTTAAAAGAAGTTAGCTTTTCTGGTACAGCAAGTAAATTCTGGTCAAGATCGGTGAAAATAGCCCTGTCATGATACATCATTGAACGTCGGGGCAAGTTCAGGTTTTTCTGCACCTTCTGCGGTTGCCTCCCTTCAATCACTGGACAAATCGTCTGCATATATTTATCGACATGCGCCTTCCATGAATAATGCTTTCTTACACCTTCTATACCATTAGCAGATAGCCTCTCCCATTCAGTAGAATCACTTAGAACCTGAATCAGTTTACTGGAAATTTCTTCTTTATCCAGGGGATCGATCAGATAACCATTACGACAGTTTTCAATAATATCACCCGGCCCACCGTCTTCAGTTGCAACTATAGGCAAGCCACAGGCTGCCGCTTCAATTAAAGTAAGCCCAAATGGCTCCGTCAGTGCAGGATTAATAAAAACGCCCTTACTCAAGCTGGCAAGTCTATATAATATTGACACATCATCAGGTTGATGGTGCTTGGGATAGGCTACTTTACCGTAAAGATCATGTGTATCAATCGCCGTCAGCATATCGCCAAGCACCTGCTGCGCTCCATCTTCCAGTTCACGAATATCGTCACGATTACCAACAATCAGTACCAGGTTTGCAAGCTCCCTGAGCTCATCAGACTCACCATAGGCTTCGATCAGTGTTATAATATTCTTACGTTGATCAGGTCTTGATAAGGCAAGTATTACAGGTTTATCAGGTTGCTTTAGAAAACGTAATAACTGTTGATAGATTTGCTCAGTTTTCTCATTGCCCCGAGATGGGAAGAATCGCTGTAGATCTGTTCCGGGAGGGATAACACGCATCTGATCTGGCTGATAATAATCATACAGGCCATACTGCTCTTCAATTTCCTGATGCGTACTGGTAATCACCAGATCAGCAACACCAAGCGTTTCTTCCTCAGCATCTATGCGTCTCCGCATATTATATCGTTTATCAAGATCTACCTGTTTCAAACCACTAGCAAGCAGGCGCCTACGTTTAACCCTGCCTAGTGAATGTCCTGTGTGAACTAGCGGTATATTTAGTAAATGAGAAAATCGGCTTGCCACATAACCTGCATCTGCATAGTGACTATGGATAATATCAGGCAGCAAAGGCTGCTCACGTATATAATTTAATATATTATCTGAAAACACATCCAGATCATCCCACAATTCTTCCTTTGGGACATATTCCGGTTCACCACAATCAATACGCACTATCTGTGCATTATCTGATAACGGCTCAATACTTTCCGAATAAATATCATCAAGATCTTCATCTTCAAGTCGCTGAGTAATGAGATCAACACGATAAACATCTTTATGCTCACCTAGTGCACGTGCCAGTTCTACGACATATTTTGTTTGCCCACCTGTATCAGCATCTCTACCTAACTCAAGATCGCGAGCTCGTATAAGGCCATGAACACTAATAAGAATGATATACAGGCCTTTTTCTTGTTTCTTCATGTAATTCATTATTCCGTTTTATATATGAAAACAACAAGGCAAACTGCATCATGTAATTTTATGTAATACAGATGCATGATATATACCTTAACACCTATCAGTATTATTCTTTATCAAACCCATCAACAATTATTGCCCCCATTGATGCAGGCATTGTAATTATAATTAGACGCTTAAAAGCAATTAGTGGTTCTGTAAACAATGGAAACTTATCTAGCGAAAGTAATATTAAAGCAACAACCATACTAGCAATCAGGTAAGCAAATATTATTCGCAACACATAAACTGCTACTCTGTATTTTATTTCTCCCTGAAATACACTTTCATAAGTGTATAACGCAAGGAACGAAATAGACAATAAGAATAATAGTGCGATATTATATATCGGAAGCTGCTCCCCTAGACGCCACGCCTCCTCAGAAAAGGAAATAGGAACAGCGAGCGCAAATGAGCCTATGAAAATTTGACTTAAATCCTGAAAATTAAAGTTAAGTATCATTAGAATCAATACATCCTGACGAAATTACAACCTGGTTTTTGCCTCTAGCCTTTGCCTGATACAATGCATCATCTGCAGATTTAATGAGTGATTCAATAGTTGTTATACATTCTGATGTAGAGCTCACACCTACACTAATGGTTACATTAAAATCAGTAAAGCATAAGCTTTCAATATTACATCGTATGCGCTCAGCGAGACTTTTGGCTTCATTTATATCCGACGAGGGCATTATTACTGAAATCTCCTCCCCTCCATAACGTGCCGCCGTATCCATTTCACGCACTGTGTTATTAATTTCATTGCCGATTTTATTTAGTACTTGATCCCCAAGCTGATGCCCATAGTTATCGTTAACAGATTTAAAGTCATCAATATCTATTAATAGTAGACAAAGTGACCCTAGTTTACGTTTTGCTTCATCAAGTTCCTTTTTTAGCATCACATCAAATACACTTCTCAGATATAGATTTGTTAGCTCATCTTTTGTTGTTGCCTCGGTAATAAACTCACTTTTATCTTCTTCTATTATTACTGGCTCATTAAGCTCATGTTTTATATTGGACAGATAATCCAGAGAAGCAACAGCAATACCCACAGGTCTACCAAGCATATTATCAAGATATTCCATATGCTCAACAATCTCACACCACAGCACTTGCGCATCATCTTCCGTAAAGTTTTCATGCGTTAATGTCATGAGCATCATAGAGTATAACTGCCCCTTATACCTGTCCTGGTATTTATTCAGTATATGTGGATTCTTACAGGCATTTTCAATATCTGATAGACTCAGGGCATAATCTGCAGCCTCAACAATTTCCTCAAGTTGCATATCTGAGTCTTTCTTCTTCATGACACCCCCCTGCAGAGGTTGAAAAACGTGAAGTTCAATAATCACAGCTCTTTAACCGAAACAGTGGACTGTAACTTTCTTTGTTTATTTTACGTTAATATTAACCATATACGTAGGGTAATTCCAGCTATTATAGAGACTATAGCAGCAGCTATATCTGGCACCTCAATTATCGACATTTAGTATGCATATCAGCATGGGGAATGCGATATTCAATTAAACATACTAATGGTAAGATGCAAATTATACCTTATCACATAGCATATCTACACAAGCCACCAAATTATATAGCTCCAGCTTCATCATCAAGCAAAGAAAGGAGCAATTCAAGCCTATCGAGAATTGGTAGACCGGGCAATAGACCCTTTATTAATTATAAAAATTATATTTGATGGGTATATAACTTCAGGCTGAAACAAGCTCTTCAAAAGCGGGATATCCGTGCAATGGTTTTAGAGCCTTATCTTCAATCAACTCTGACCTGTAACTTTCCCGGCGCTGGATAGATTCACTTAAATAGTGCACAGCCTCATCATATTGCTGCAAAACTGTATAGGCACAGCCAAGTTGATAAAACGCGTGACTATTTTCAGGATCAATGCTCAATGCCTGGTGACAAAGATTCGCAGCCCACTGAGGTTCATTAAGCTCAAGTACTGCATCCGCCTTATAGGTCAACGCCTCACAATCATCCTTTCTCAATAAAAGAATTTCATCATAAATAGTTATTTTACTTGCCGGACTGCTATCCTGGCCAGCCCGCAGCCAGAGAGACTGTATTTCCTTGGTAAGCTCAATCTCTTCCCTGTTTTCTTCAATATGTAGAGTTTTCTGATTTAATTGCTGCTCAATGGCATGCAGCCTCTGCTCATACTCCCTTACTAGTTTACTTATTTCTTCATCAGCAAGTGAATGCACACGCTCTTTTATATCCCTGATAGAGCTCCAGCCAACAAGTACTAGCACTGAAGTTGCTGCGGCTATAAGGTAAAAGAAATAAGTTACCGTATCAGTTGCATAACTAACCGCTCTGTCAACTGACGAGTGCTCACGATCCACAATCTGTTGAATTAATTCATGCTTCTGCGAAGCAAGATCTATGCGCAACTGCTTTAATTCATCAAGCACATAGCGTTCAACAAATGGTGAATATATCGGCTTTTCAATTTCATCTATATGCATATCAAGCTGTTTATCCTGAACCGTCTCAGCACCTGCTGCAGTAAAGAACAACACCAGAAACAGTGACAGGACGGTGCTCAGGACGCTAGACATATTGCTACCTCATGACCGTGCACCTCAACCAGTGACTTATGCAGGCATCTTACAGCCTCACTATAATCATCCTCACTTACTACGAACTGCATATCAACCTGTCGCATTGACTGATGCAATGCCAGAACACTAATATTCTTACTCGCAACCGCATTCAATGCTCTTGCAAGTATGCCAGATATTTTCATATCACTGCCGATAGCAGACACAATCGCAACCTTATTACAGTTTATATCTGCTTCAGGATAATTAGACCGTAACAAGCCACATATTTTATCAGCAAGGTTCTTTTCAACTGAAACATAGTAGGTAATAGTATTCGCATTCATATCTTTTGAAACAGTATGCGCTGAGAACTTTTCGAATATTGAAATCAGCTCCGAATCATATCTTTGGGAATTTCCCACCATATCCTGATAGAAAAACTCGATTGCATACACTCCCTTACAGCCCGCTATAATTTCAACACACGGTGTATCACTTATATAATCACCTGTAATAAGCGTTCCGGAATGCTCTGGCTCAAACGTATTCTTTACTCGTACCGGTATCTTTTTCTGCCTCAACCCTTTTGCTGCCTTTGGATGAATAGCCTCCATACCCAGATTGGAAAGCTGATCAGCTACGTCATAATTAGTTCGACCTATAGGAACAGCTTTATTTTCACCAACCAGACGGGGATCCGCACTGCTTAAATGAAATTCCTTGTGTATCACTGCTTCACTTGCATTGGTAATAACAGCAAGACGACTGAATGTCATTTCGCTATATCCCCTGTCAAATGATGACATTAAGCCTTTATCAGTATGAGCGTAGCCAGTCACTACTGGAAGCTGGCTATTAAGATCCAGCTCACTGAATGCTTGCTGGATTCGATGATCCAGGGAAATATGCTTGTCAGTTTTCCATCCCGTAAGATCCACAAAGCATGCATTCACACCATCACGCTTCAACAAGGCTGCTGTATTCCATGCACTATGCGCCTCACCTATACTGGCCAGCATTTCTCTCACTGTATTTAGATGCGCATCAATCGTAAAATGCCCATGCGTACATAGGCTATGCAAATCCATCAAACAATTTTTAGCATCATCCAGTCGCTCATCTATGAATTCATTCGCCTGCTTCAGCAAAGTTGTCTCACCAAAAAGATCCTGGTTAATACTGTAAATACGGTCTCTTACCATATCCAGTGCACTTATCCAGTCCTGCGATTCAGCATTGTTACAGAACAGGCCAAACACACCATGTTTAGCGCTTTTTTTATGTTCAAGCAGTGCATCTGTCATTCCCGCATAGGCAGATACCACAAAAACTCGCTGGTACAAAGTATCATTATTTGCAGGGCGAAAAACGATATTATCTCTTACTGACACATAATCACTCATAGATGTGCCACCAATTTTTTCAACTGTATACATAATTGGGTAGATTCTTATTTAGTTAATATAAATTTTTATTATGGAATGTCAGGTCAAGCCTAACCAACAGAAGAGGCTTCAAGCTCATACGCACCTTCTGCATTATGCACTTCTGTACCATTTAGAGGCGGATTGAACACGCAGGCCATTTTCATTTCGGAGAATGCACGCAATATATGCTGATCATGTTTATCCAGAATATACAAGGTACCCTCTGATATAGAGTGAACTTCTCCACTTTCAAGATCCTCAATCTCTCCCGAGCCAGACATACAGAATACTGATTCGAGATGATTCTGGTAATGCATTCTAAAATCGGCACCTGCATATATCGTCGTAATATGAAATGAAAACCCCATGCCATCAGCTTTTAACAGCATTCTGGTACTTTCCCAGTTACCATCCGGCGAAACAATTCTGCGATTAGAGCTTTCTGCTTCTTTCAAATTTCTAACAATCATTATTTATCCGCTATAATTTAAATTAACTCTTTTAGTAAATTACTTAAATTCAGTACTAGCTAACAAGTTTAATTTTATCAAAGTAATCCACTTCTTCATCAACCATTGTTTCAGATGCACAGACTTCCCTAATCGCCTGCTCTATTATATCTATACCTGTCTTGAGATTTTCATCACTAATGATCAATGGACAGAGGAATTTAATAACCTCATCATCAGCACCACTGGTTTCAATAATCATATTTTTTTCAAATGCCTTACGAGTAATCATCCCTGCTAGCTCACCATTGATGCACCTTATTCCCTGAAACATACCACGTCCACGCACTGTGAAATTACCTTCACCATATTTATCAGCAATCTTTTGCAATCGCGCTGCTATATAGTCGCCCTTACGCTTAACATCCAGAGAAAAATTATTGTCTGACCAGTAGGCATCAATAGCAGCTTTAGCTGTGACGAAGGCAAAATTATTACCCCGGAATGTGCCATTGTGCTCACCTGGCTTCCACGTATCCAGCTCAGGTTTGAATAACACAACTGCAAATGGTAGACCATAACCACTGAGTGATTTTGACAGGGTAACCATGTCTGGATAAATACCGGCCTCTTCGAAGCTGAAGTAATTACCAGTGCGCCCACAACCCGCCTGGATATCATCTACTATAAGCAGCACATCATGCTTTTTACAAACCTGATCGAGTGCACGTAACCATTCAAAACTGGCGGCATTAATACCACCTTCACCCTGCACCGTTTCAACAATAACAGCCGCCGGTAAATCGACTCCACTACTTGAATCTGATAACACCTTATCCAGATAAGCCGTGGTATCAATATCATCGCCCATGTAT
>JBFHVK010000029.1:0-15682 GCA_041589615.1 Gammaproteobacteria bacterium
CAGATCATAATGGTTAATACAGCTGAGGATGAAGATACTGTTTTTGAGTTCTTAGGTTCTATTAACGTTAATCTAAATAGTCTGCTAGATGTTGACGGGCAGGTGACAGAAGTATGGAAGCCACGTGGTTTACCCACATCATTTTTGATAAACCCTGAAGGCCAGGTGAAGTATCAGGCAATCGGTGGGCGTGAATGGGGGAGTCCTGTTTATATAAATTTTATTAAAAAACTCCTACAGTCTGATGCTAAATCATGAGCAACGATAGGGGACAGGCTCAAATTTATACTGATTATGAATACACAAAATTCTTATGTGTAATGGGAAATTAGGAATTTAGGGACAGTATACTTAATTGATTCACATATATTTCGTATATGAAATAGGTATACTGTCCCCTGATTTTCATCTGATGACCCTCTTACTACAGGAAGCTATACTACTTAAAGACTATATTACTATTATTATGTCGTCAGTTTATGAATATATATTTAGTCACAAAATGTAAAACGACCCAGCCGCTATATCAGTTCCTTAATCGAATATCAGAAGGGCTTTGTGTTAAAATATATAATAAATTTCAATCTTATGTTCAGCATGGAGATGTTTATCACGGCAAGCATCTTAAATCTTTGAATTCAAAGATATGGAAATATAAAGGCACTATCTATAAGCTTAGAGTGGATAATGGTAAAGAGTCTGCAAGGGTGCTCTTTTCTAAATCGATCAATGGTGACTTAATAATCATTCACGGTTTTTTGAAATCCACACAGAAAACACCCGCGAAAGAAGCTCGACAGGCAATTCAAATTTACCAGGTACTGGAAAGCCATGAAACGGTCATATGGGATAGCAGTCAATGCGCTGCTAAAGTAAAACATCGGTTATGAATAAAGTGATTATATTGGTTGATGTACAAAATGTATATTACACCACTAAGCAGGTTTACGGATGTAATTTCGATTACAACCAGTTCTGGCGAACGACCACTAAAGATAGAGAAGTTGTAAAGGCTATCGCCTATGCTGTCGACAGGGGTGATCAGAAGCAACGGGAGTTTCAGAATATACTCAGGGCGATTGGTTTCGAGGTTAAATTAAAAAATTATATTCAACGATCAGATGGCAGCGCTAAAGGTGACTGGGACGTTGGGATAACCATTGATGCGATGGATTATAGCGAGCATGCCGATAGTGTTGTGCTTGTATCAGGTGATGGTGATTTTGATATTTTGGTGAACAAACTGCGCATTGATAAAAATAAATACGTTGAGGTGTATGGTGTTCCCGCGCTCACAGCCGCCTCACTTATGAGTGCTGCAAGTGAATTCATTGCAATAGAAGGCGATCTGCTATTGAAATAGCTCGTTTCTGGCTGTTGAGTTATCCCAAGTGATTAATCGTCATATTACTCAATCATAACAGGCTAGAGCCTTAATAGCCTTGTGGCGCCATTAATCCAGGGGGCAGTGTAGCACCTCGTCTATTTATGCCAACCGCCCCTTAATTTCTGCCCTCAAATCGAGTAGAATCCGCGATTCGTTCTTGCTTAGTAAATCTCCTGTCTCCTGAAGTTTATCTAGCGATACCCAATCACCCATTTATCGATATAGTGCCCATGACAGATATAACCATAGTAACCCACAACGGTAATTTTCATGCCGATGATGTTTTCAGTATTGCTGCACTTAAGTGCATTTTTCCTTCGTTTACACTAGTTCGCACGCGAGACCTGAAGCTTATAGCCAAAGCCGATATTGTGGTCGATGTTGGTGGAGAGTATGACGCAGCGTCAGACCGTTTTGATCATCACCAACGGGGCGGTGCCGGTGAGCGTGATAATGGGATTCCTTTTTCTTCATTTGGACTGATCTGGCAGAAATATGGCCTGCAGATATGCCAGGGTAACCAGGCCGTCGCCGATGCACTTGATGCAGGACTGGTATCGACCATCGATGCCATCGACTGTGGCCATGTTAAAGGAGCCATAGAAGGCATTAGCCTTAGCCAGACAATTGGCATGTTTAACCCAACCTGGCAGGAAGAGGGTGATTTTGATGCCTGTTTTGATGAGGCGGTTGATTTTGCATCCCGTGTTTTATCACGTTTTATTGCATCGGCTAACGGCGGTATTAGTGCAAAAGCACTGGTGGCTGAGGCGATTGAAAAGGCAGAAGATCCACGGGTGATTGTGTTAGATAAATATACCCCGTGGAAAAGAACGGTTCATGCTTTATCTGAAGAGGCTTTATATGTGGTCTACCCATCCCAGACGGGTCAATGGAGAGTACAAACCGTACCCGTAGAACTGGGTTCATTTGAAGATAGAAAATCACTGCCTAAAGAGTGGGCGGGTTTATCTGATGATGCGCTTAAAGACGTAACCGGTATTGATGATGCCATGTTCTGCCATAATGGTTTATTCATCGCAGGTGCAGAATCATTTGAAAGCACCATGAAAATGGCGGCTATCGCGCTTCAGGCCTAACCTGATCATTATTATCGGGGGACAGTATACTTATTTCTTATTCTGTAAATATCATAGAAATAAGTATACTGTCCCCTTATTTCCTAGAAATAAGTATACTGTCCCCTTATTTCCATAATCATTATATCTATTGATAACTGATAATCATTTGCATTATCGTTAGTCGAGATCCTCGTTCAATTAACATTAACAGCTGTATAGTCAAACAGCCTCTTAACTGACAGCTGTGAATCACGATATACCTTTACCATTTAGTTATCTCTCTGTTTTAGGAATCTAATTTGATCTATGGCAATTAAATTATATTATTTAATGATTATATTATTGAAAACAGATAAAAATTCTCTGCATGCATCGATTTGTGTGACTAATACTCTTTTTAAGGAGATAGAGAATGCTAAGAAAATATTTCCTGATCAAAAGCTTTAAAGTGTTAAAAAGAAAAACCAGTAAAAGTGGTTTTTCTTAATCTATCTAGCTTCTTCCCTCGAGACATAGCGCCATTAACAGATAATCTATGCTGCATTATCCGATGACTTATGGGCTGGTTTTTTATCATAATCAGGGAGAAAAATTAATGAATAAGTATTTAAAATCTCCATGGATAGAAGTAATAATTATGACAGCGGTTGTCATTCTATCTTATATCGCCTTGGCTTTAATTTCGTATGGATCCCAAACACCTGCAGGTGGAACATCTGCGTGGACCATAACGGCAATACTTTCTGGATCATTTATCGCAAGCTTCTGCCTGGCTCTGGTAGCCGTTATCGCTGGTATTGGCGGAGGTGTTTTATTCACACCAGTGATGCTGGCATTCACAGCGATTGATAGTTTGGTAATACGAGCGACGGGGCTTGTAGTCGCTATGTTTAGTGGCCTGGTATCGACAAAGCTGTTTATGAATACCGGGCTTGGTAATCTAAAGGTATGTATCTTCGGCGCAACCATCGCGGGTATTGGTGCCTTAACAGGCGCAACCAGTGCGATCTATGTGGCGCAATACATGGGACCGGCTGGTGAGGGGTTTATTAGAATTGCACTCGGAGGCATTATTTTATTTATAGCGGCTCTGTTCTTTTTTGGTGGTGGAAAAATAGAATGGCCCGAAGTGGAAAAATCTGGACGCTTTGCAAAACTGGCTCATCTTGAACAGCCATATGTTGAAGAATCATTACACAAAGTTATTAATTACAAAATAAAAAATGCACGGTATTTTTTACTAGCTGCATTTGGCATTGGCTTACTGTCCGGGTTTTTCGGGCTGGGCGGAGGATGGGCCCTGGTACCTGCACAGAATTTGATTGCAGGCATCCCGCTAAAAGTATCGGCCGCCAACAGTGGTATTTTACTGGGTATGATTGACTCAATCGGCGTATGGCCCTATCTATTAATGGGTGCCGTTATTCCACTCTTTGTTGCTCCCTGGTTAGTAGGCCAGGTAGTTGGGGGTATAGTGGGGGCACATATACTGGTATCAATCAAAGCAGGTTTTGTAAGGCTAATGTTGATTGGGATTATGATTTTCACATCATACGGGCTGGTCAGCAGAGGTTTAAATATCCTGGGGATTATTGGTGAAGTTCCTGGCCATCTAAATATGGCGGTATTCCTGGCGATTATGACTTCTGTAGTTTTCTCTATATGGAAATTCAATAAGGAAACAAGTCTTGAAGAGGAGGCAGCATAATGACAAAACCTGATATGCCCAGGGCACAAATTATTTATGGTGAAGTTATCTACTGGTTATGTATTATTGCTGCGGCCATCTGCACGATTGGACCTATAATAAGTTTATGGCAAGTAGATAACAATGTATTAAATCCACATTTTGTTTTCGCTGCACTTTGGGAAGGACAAAGTGCTGATGCTATCTGGGAATCGGCAGGGGATGGCTTTCCTGGTGGACATTTTTTCCTGCAGAATATAACCACGGGAGATGGATTCACACAGTTCGGTGTTGCATTAGGAAGCATTGCCGCCTTACCTGCGTTATTCATGGCGGGTTTAGCTTACCTTAGAGAAAAGCCTAGAAATAACCTGTATGCGATAATGTCGCTCTGGGTGATGATGTTGATCGCTTTTTCATCAGTGGGTATTCTTGCTATGAAGTAAGTTTAATGAGGAAGTGAATAATATGCAGGCTCTGAGCCTGCTTATTATTCCGCTTATCAAAAAGCACTTTAAGGCAATAAGTTGTAAATTAAGCTTGTTCAGATTTTATACCGGATGTTATATCTATTCTTTTCGTGTAACTCCAAATCTTGAGAGTTGCAGTAATAATAGTACCCCCAGTACCGTTCCGAAAGGGAAAAGGATTATCATAAAATAACCCAGTGCAATAGATAACCTGTATCCCCAGGGCTGGCGTTTTTGTAAACCAGTTACCGCAATAAAATGTAATGTAAAGAGTGCAGGTGGGATGCCAAAAAGCGATAATTTCAGTATGCTGTCATCGGTAAAACCCGTGGTTAAGGCTATCAATAATAGAATAGCGCCACCAAGGGTGCCAATGGCATATAGAGCCAGTACTATGTAGTGAACAGACAGTGCATTCGAAAATGCGGCCTGTTCAATTTCAGAATAGTCTTCCGGGGAGGCATTTATCTGTTTACTCATTATGATATCAGGATCCGTTAATAAGGGGGACAGTATACCCATTAAATTCACTTACAGTGATTGAATGTCTGAAAAAATTCAATATACGTTAGATCATTTGAATAATTATCTTAATGATAATAAATAAATTTTAAGCCTGCGCTAACAGGAGGGTTCGTGGCTAGTAAATAGTTTCAGAGTGACTAGAAAGCGGGCGAGTTAAGTCGTTAGCATCAAGGCTGTGAGTAACATACTGGCTAACAGGCAAAATATTAGAGTTGACAGGGCGTTCATCGAGTAACGCTATATTTTCAATGTCATGAAGTAGTCAGCGCTACGAGTGCAATTTCAAATGTCCCATAGCTTATTGAGATGCAATCAATCAGGATTTTGCTAACGGTAGTGGTTCGGTTACGTTTGATCGGGCGGTCTGTATGTCCATGCATTGGCGCATGTATAATTTGTACAAAATATAATTAAAAAAGTTATATAGATGTCTGATATTTATAGATTAATTTCGTAATGTAATATTGCTAATTATGTAATGGGTGATTCGTAGGTTAATTATTTAGGATCATAGCCACTAAAAACATAGTAATAATGAAGCAGTTAATCACCCAAACGGGGGATATATAAGTCTGATAAGGAGCTAAGATAACTGGATATGAGGTGTTGATCAAAGCAGCATTAATGGTATGATTAAATTGCTAGCATGGCCTCTAGCGCAATAAATGATAAAAGCATATTTTAATGAGTTTGGTGTCAACTTCTAGTTACGGCACCTGGTTGGAATGATTTTTTGGCCTGGTTGAAATGAATATGCAAAATGTCTCAGGTCTTATCTATGCGTCAACATTGTTGACCGCTCTTTCTCTGCTCAGCTCCTGTGGCGGTAGTTCAAGCGAATCTTCGGATGGCCGAAGTGGAAGTTTGAATAAAACGGGCGAGCTAAGCTTAAATATAACCGATGCGGTAATTGATAGCGCACAGGAAGTCTGGGTACAGTTTACTGGTGTTACGATTCAACCATCAGATAGTGAAGCCATCACAGTTACCTTCAAAGATGCCAAAAATATAGATCTGCTGAGTCTGCGCGGTACTAATTTTACTCCCCTTATCGAATCTAAAACACTTCAGGCTGGAGACTATGACTGGATCAGGCTTCAGGTGAATGCCATAGAAGATGGAATATATGACTCATTTATTATACTGGATGATGGAAGTAAACATGAACTTAGCATTCCAAGTGGCTTTCAAACTGGCTTAAAAATTAATACTGGTTTTGAGCTGGAAGAAGCTTCTACGCTAAGATTAATGGTTGATTTTGACCTGAGAAAATCAGTTGTATTTAGTTCAGGTAGTTATAGCTTACGACCTACATTGCGTATGGTTGATATGGATGAAGTGGATAATATAAGTGGATCTATTGATGTGGCTATGTACTGTACTGATACAGAATTGACTACAGGTACTGCGGTTTATTTATATGAAGGTCATGATGTAGTTCCAGATGATCTGGATAACAAGAAACCTGAGCCTTTAATTACTGCGCCTGTAAAGTTGAATGCAGTTAGTGGTTTGTATGAATATGTGATTGGTTATGTTCCTGAGGGTAGCTACACGCTAGCGTTTACCTGTCAGTCAGATCTGGATGATCCCACTACTAATGAAGATATTGCCTTTAGTTATCAAAAAAATATTGATGTCGAAGTAGAAGATCGAAAAGATGATGATGACTATGAGATAGAACCAGTTAGATAACTTATTTAATCTCTATTATTGTAATTGATCAACCAGTCTTTCATTTCTTCAAAATCCAGAGGCTTTGTGTATAGGTGTCCCTGTACACGATCGCATCCCATGGCCTCTAATAACTCAAGCACTTCTTGATCCTCAACGCCCTCAGCGACTACTGAAATACCCAGATCGTGTGCCATAGTAATGGTTGCACTAACAATGGGATAGTTATTGGAGGTTGCTGTTAAATCGCTTACAAATGACTTATCAATTTTTAATTCACAAATCGGGAATTTTTGTAAGTAGGCAAGAGATGAATAGCCGGTACCAAAATCATCAATTGAAACCATAATTCCGGTTTTATAAAACTCATCAAGTATTTCAGCAGACCTTGCAGGGTTCTTCATAATAGAATTTTCTGTTACTTCAATATAAAGATTGCCTCTGGGAAAGCGTCTTGTTTCGAGAATGTCACTGATTGAGTTTAATAGTGTTTTATCTATCAGGTTTACAGGGGAAACATTAATAGAAACATGGAAATTCTCATTGATTTTTATAAGTTCGCTAAATTTATGAAGATGTTTGCTAATTGTTGAGAGTGTTAATTCACCAATTAAATTCTCTCTTTCTGCTATGGGGATAAATTTTGTAGGGTGTATTAATCCCAGGGTTGGGTGCTGCCAGCGTAGCAGTAATTCACAACCACAGACTTGTCCTGTAAGCAGGTTGATTATGGGCTGGTATAGAGGCTGGAACTGACCTTCAATAATGCTGTTCTTCAGGTCATTGGCTAGTAACAGGTTTTCGTAGTGGTCACTGTCCATGTCGGGGTAATAAGATGATAGCGGAAGATTGTTTTTCTTTGCATGGTACATCGCTACATCGGCACGCCTGATAAGTAGTTCAGCGTTTTCGCCATCATCTGGATAGGCTGAAATACCAATGCTGGCGCTGACTTTGAGTTTATGTTGTTCTGCTTCAAATTCTGGCTCAATCAGTTCCAGTATCTTATGGGCAATTACTTCTGCAGCACTGTGACCTACACCAATCAGAATGAAGCAGAATTCGTCACCACCAATGCGAGCAATAGTGTCCGTCTCTCTTAATCCCTTATGCATACGATTTGAGATAATGCGTAAGACTTCATCACCTACGCTGTGACCCAGGGTGTCATTTATTTCTTTAAAGCGATCAAGATCCAGTAATAAAACTGAAAACGGATTTTTTGTTCTTGAGGCAAAGGCAATAGACTGTTCCAGTCGATCATTAAACAGGTAGCGATTGGGCAGGTTTGTTAAATCATCATGTGTAGCTTTATGTTGCATGCGTTCTGCAAGATCAACTAAAGTCGAACGCATCATCTCAAGATCGTCAGCAAGGTATTGTATTTCACTTAGTTTTGATGAAATTCCCAATGGTACATCCAGATTTCCATTTGATACTTCCCTCGATCGGTCCCTTAATAGATAAAGTGGTTTATGAATGTAGCGGGTTATTGTAATGATAAAGATTAAAATAACTGCAAGGTAAATAGAGAGTGTATAAAATACTTTTTCTTTAATATCTGTGTAATCACTAATAATAGCAGATTCATCGAAGCCAATGCGTAACATAGATACATTTTCCTGGAGATCTTTGAAGCGAACCGGAACTTGCATGTAATAGATGTCGTCGCCATTCTGATTGACTGTGGTGTCTTCCAGGAAGGTTTCGGGTGAGTATGTTATGTCGTCTGCTGGTGAAAGTGTGTTTCCAAGATGATCCTGTATTTCTATGAACTGAATATTTCCACCAAGAACGGCAGTGTTTAAAATATCATTAATATCATTTCTATTCTCAGAAAGAGATTTAGTGGATAGTACATCAGCTAACAATCCAGAAACTTCAGTATTATGGCTAATAAACTGTTCGCTTGAGCTAGTTTTATAACCCTCTGTAATTCTCTGATAGAGAAAAGGGATGACGGCCATATGAATCAGGATAATTGAAAGTATCATAAAAGAGGTGATACTGAAAACCCGGTTTCTGATTGGAGTGTTTACCATAATATCTGAACGACCTTAATTCCTTGTGTGTTTTTTGCTATATCAGCAGGCATAAAGCTGACATCATTCCTGTGTTGCTCTAAGTAGTTAACAAGCTCTCGTGTATTATTGACTTCAGGTATGCTTCTTCTTCCGTGACGAAATATCTGCTTGACCAGTTTTCGCCGATAGCCTTTATCAGTCATGTACATAACATTTTTTAAGAATAAATTATATGTTGCTATGTCTGTAACATTTAGCACAGGGCTGTTGATTTTACTGTCAGTAGAGGGTGGTAAGCCTAAATATATTCTCCTGATATTAATCAGGCTTGATTTGCTAACGTTCGACTCGATTGATGTTACCAGGACGCCACCTGATTCCTGTGCAGAACCTGTTACTGGATATAACACTGACGCCAGTACGCTGATCAGTAAAGCGAAGAGGTTAGAACTGCGGAGATAAGTGATAATTGTTTTCATTGAATCATGGCCTAGAAAACAATATCAATGCCGAGAGAGACAGTTCTGGAGTCTCCGAAGACTGGTATGACAATGCCTTTGTCTTCAAAATCATCAAACTGAACTTTCAAACCTGTGGATTTATTGATATCCCACTTGAGACCAATGCTTTTTGTCTGATGATGTTCATCACCTCCTGAAATATTTTCATTCTGTTTAAATTCTGAATATGTTATATGGGGAGTGAACTTACCTATCTGGTAGCCTAGTGAAAACAACTGTGTATCCACATGGATGTCGCTGTCAGCTCTTTTGTACTGGTTGAGTTCGGATAGAATAATAAAGTTTAAAGGATACAAGTTGATGGATATACCTGAGAAGTTCTGATTAACATCTTTGTCTGTGGTTATACCATTAACGGTTCTATCGAGTTGGCTAGACATATAGGTAGCACGAAATTCAAACCAGTCCTTTGATATTTCTGTAACAACACCTAGCATATTTTTCCAGGTTTCATCTACTGGTGCATTTGAGAGCAGGCTTAATAAATCATTATTTTCAGAATCTTCTCTACCAGCGTATAGGTTAATCATGACATCCCAGCTTGAAAGAAATGGCTGATACTGAAGACTGAAACCGTTATAGTTTGATATTTGCCAGGTATAACTATCAGATGGTGGTCTTATCCAGTAATAGGCATAGCCAACATCAAAAAAATCTGAATAGTAATATAGTGGCAGGCGTTTACGCCCTGCCTGTATAGAGAATTCATCGTTGATCTGGTAATTGACATAGGCCCAGTCGAGGTCAATATCGTAATCTGAGGCACCGTTACTGACCGCCTGAATAATAAATTCCAGGTCATTATCAAATTGAGTACTGATTTGAAGTCCAATGGATGTATCGGGCGAAAACGACCAGTCACTGTCGTAAATACCTGCTTTTGGGTAATCTGCAAGATAGGCGTTACCATTGCTCACTCGTCCAGCAATAATCGAGGCGTAGCCACTCAGGCTGGTCTCTGCCTGTGCTGGTAATGCATTCAATATGAGGAGTGAAGCAAGTAGAGTCAGAAATTTTAGTTTTTGCACATTATTAAACCCGATAATTTAAAGCATACCTAGCTGTTCTTAGCTGAGATCTACAGGCTCTGTTTCAGTTATCTTTTAAAGGGATGCTAATATAGCACTGATTTATAACACATAATTTCCTTATATCGATTTTTGAAAGCTTAATCAGCTGTGCATATACATTTTAACCGCAATGTATCGTCTTCGCGACACTCAAAGGGGTTATTCTAAGATTTAAATCTACCGGCGATAGATTAGTGAGGGTAGTGCTGCTCTATCCTCATATAGTTGATAATAATAATCATTATCAACTGTGTTCACTGCTTCCAAATTATCTGTATGTAAAACTAATACCAGGCAAGATCAGGCTGGATTAAGTAATAATAGTTTTGTTGTGCGAGATTGAATCTGGTATCAACAAATGATGATGTGTATCTGTATTCATGAATCTATTAATAAAAACAATATTATGTGTTGAAGTTATAACTGGTAACTGTGAATTTTAACTAATATAGCCTAAAAAACGTGAGCTAACAGAATATAAAAGTGAGGCTTATTCAGTAGATTAATGCAGATGATTATTAATCTTAGACGAAAAGATTCAGCTCGAATCTTACTTTAACAGGGTGATTGTGGTTGAAGAGTCTATTGTTGAACGATTAAAAATGCCTTGTTTTAAAATCATTCGTGGATCAAAGATTGGGGAAAAGGCTAATTAACTGGTTTGCGGTCAGAAGATTTAATCTTTAGCTTTCAATTCTTCAGAATCTTCAGAATCTTCATGCATTTCATTTTCTCTTGATGGAATGGCACAGAACAGGTCTTTAGATGCATCAGGCCCTATACGTTTTGAGATGTCATTGATGGCCTGTTCTTCAGTAGCAAAAATATTTTCCTGGCCGATCAGCTCAAACAGGCCCGTAGCTCTCATTACATCAATTACCTGTTTCTTCAGGCCTGCAAATATGATTTCCATACCACTTTTACGTAGTCGTTTTACCAGATGATGTATGACTTCTTCACCGGAGGAGTCGATAAAATTAATGGCACCTGCCGACACGAGTAGATATTTTGCATCTGGCCTGTTGGCCACTTCTTCGAGAATGTTATCTTCAAAGTAGGATACATTAGCGAAATATAGAGAGCCGTCAAACCGAAGTGCGATGATATGTGGGCTGGTGGGTAATGAAGGATTAACTTTTATATCACGCAGGGTACCATCCTGGAAGCGTCCCAGCTGCACAACACGTGGTTTCATGGAGCGATACAGGTATAGAAGGATGGCAAGTCCCGCGCCGACCAAAACACCTTTGTCCAGATGTGGAGCTGCAATCAGGGTAACAATGAACGTAGTGATGGCTACGATTCCGTCTGTACGGCTTGCTTTCCAGGTATGTATGAGCATTGTGGGTGTGATAAGGCTGGTTACAGCTAGCAGGATAATAACTGCCAGCACGGCTTTGGGCAGATGGTAAAGTAAGGGTGTTAAGAACAGCAGGGTGATCATGACGAACGTTGCGTTAAAGACCATCGCAAAACCGGTTTTCGCA
This sequence comes from Gammaproteobacteria bacterium, assembly GCA_041589615.1. Taxonomy (GTDB): domain Bacteria; phylum Pseudomonadota; class Gammaproteobacteria; order SZUA-229; family SZUA-229; genus SZUA-229. The sequence continues at coordinate 11,928 of JBFHVK010000029.1, forward strand.
CCTGCCTGCAAGTTAATGGCCGAGCCCGTGAAGGAACCACTTGCAGGGTAAGCCTGGAATAATGAACCACCCATATTAGCAATACCCTGGCCAATAAGTTCCTGGTTAGGGTCCAGTCGTTGCCTGGTTTTCGCAGCCATAGCCTTGGCCATGGAAATGGATTCCATAAAGGCAACCAGTGCGATTACGAATGCTGCTGAGAGTAATGACAGAATAGCATCCAGGCTCAGTTTAGGCAGGCGGAATGAAGGCAGGCCCTGTGGAATATTGCCGACGACATCTCCACCGCCTATAAACTTGATTTCATTACCTTCGATTTTTTTGATGCGCCAGTTGCGTGTATCAGATTCATTCTTCAACGGCGAACCATCATCCAGGTAGAAGTAGGGCAATGCATCTTCAGTGTCGTTCGATTTTATAAAGCGTAATTTGTTAATTCGGCCGATTCGGATATGGTTCTGCTTTTTGAGTGCAACAATATCGAGTTTGGTTACATCGATGACGTATTTCAACGAGGCGGCAGCATGCTGTTCATTCGATTTATTAAAGCTGCGTAATAACGAAGATTTTTCAGTCACTTCAATAACCAGCTTGTTTATCTGGCTGGCATCATTGATGTAATCCTCAACCAGGGTTCTGCTTTCCTCATGCTTGATTTGTACTACTTCTGCCTGTGTATTCTGGTCGTAACCAAAAATCACACTGACCAGTATGGTGATTACCACCGCAACGAGTACGCTAAGTTTAGACAGGGCAGGCACTTTTTTGAGAAAGAGCATCAATACTAGTGCGAACATCGACATCACGAGAGTAGGTATGTGTGCCTGGGGTAGATGGCCTAGCATTTCCCATATATCTTTAAGGAAAGAGTCGCCACGGGTTTTCGGAATGCCAAGTAAATTGTCGAGTTGTGACAGCGCGATAATGATAGCGGCTGCGTTCATAAAGCCAAGGATAACAGGATGCGACACGAAGTTGACAATGGTGCCCAGCTTTACTGCACCCAGCCCAAACTGAATGACACCAACCATAAAAGTGAGCAGCAGTGCGAGTGTAATATAATCATCCGAATAGGGAACCGCAAGTGGTGTAACGGCTGCTGCAGTCATCAAAGATACAATGGCAACAGGTCCTGTTGCAAGTTGTCGTGAAGACCCCCAAAGTGCACCAAGCAGGGCGGGTATGAATGCAGTGTAAAGACCGAAATACAGAGGTAGACCTGATAGTTGTGCATAGGCCATGGCCTTGGGAACAAGTACCAGGCCACCAGTAATTCCCGCTATTACATCACCGCGCAGAACAATAGAATTAACCGGGAACCAGAGCAGGAAAGGAAACAGCTTATATAACCAGCGATTATGCATAGATAAAATTATTATTATATGTGTGAAGTCAGTCTATCGAATGTATTCCATTCAGGTGATATGTGTCAAATTCATTCGTTGATAGATCACAACTAAGAGTTGTATAAGGGGGACAGTATACCAATTAAAATAAATGTATAAGTGTATAAGGGGTATAAGGGGACAGTATACAAATTAATATAAACAGAGTAGTTATACTCTTGACAATATCTCACAGTATTCGATAGAAAGGAGTCAGTCATATACTGGAGATAGATCAATGGCCAGGATGCCAAGAGTAGTAGTTCCCGGATTTCCTCATCATGTCACACAGCGAGGTAATCGAAGACAAACAACTTTCTTTCATGAAGACGACTATCAATACTATTTAGAGTTGATGTCTGAATTCACCAATGAATTCAACACACAGGTCTGGGCTTACTGCTTGATGCCGAATCATGTGCATATGATACTGGTTCCAGGTCATGAAGATGGTTTGCGAGCTTCGCTAGGTGAGGCGCATCGTCGATATACACGACATATTAATTTTAGAGAAGGCTGGCGAGGTCATTTATGGCAGGAACGATTTCATTCTTTCCCTATGGATGAGCAATACTTGCTTGCAGCTGTGCGTTATGTCGAATTAAATCCGGTGAATGCTGGAATCTGCAAGCATCCACAGGACTGGAAATGGTCGAGTGCACGGGCACATTTCACCAAATCAGATGATGGGCTGGTGAGCGTAAAACCCATGCTTGATCGCGTTAATAACTGGTCGGCTTACCTGTCGAGCGATAAACAGGAGTGTAATGACTTAATATCAAAACATACACGAACAGGCAGGCCTCTGGGAAATGAACGTTTTATTGAGCGGTTAGAAATAATTAGTGGTAAAACATTGGCACTAAAGAAGTCAGGGCGAAAGCCTGGTTAACAGGTATACTGTCCCCTGATTGTTATTTTTACAACAAGGAGGCGAATTTATTTCAATAAATAAAAATTCGCCTCCTGTGTATCACTCAATATAATTATGTATTCTTTCTTGCGCGTAACATAACCAGGCTCAATATTGTAAGAATAAACAATGATTGAGTATCGAAGCTACCGATGCCGAAGTATCCATCGTTTTTGTTATCGGTGATCTCAAAATCTCCAGACTGATAAGTCTCTTCTTGTAAAATGTCTTCGGAATTATGTAGTGTCAATATTGCAGTTGATTTAACACCCAGGCCCGCTCCAATAGGATTGCTTAGCGTCAGGTTAATTGTTTCATCTGCTTCAGTCTCTGCGTCGCCTGAAACATTAATTATAAATGTTTTATCACCAGTCTCACCATCATCCCAGCTCAGTGTGCCGCTGGCGGTGGTGTAATCAGACGGAGCGCTTGCTGTATCATCACTGCTAGCATAATCAATGGTCGCAGCACCTGTTGCGCCATTACTACGTGTTACGGTGATAGTGATCGTTCCATCAGCTTCAGATACGTTGTAGGTTAAAGAGCTGAATTGTACAACACCCTTGCTGCCATTAAACCAGACCTTATTTGCTTTCGTTGTATGGTACATTGACTCAAAAATATCCAGGTCACCATCACCATCAATGTCTGCCAGTGTAACACCACCTGTGCCTGTTGCGCCCAGGCTAAGTCCTGTATCTGTGAAGCTGCCTGTACCGTCATTCTCGAAAACTTTGTTTGCGTTATGGTGATCACCAAATACAAGGTCCAGGTCACCATCACCATCGAGGTCACCAGCAGCGACACCTACTGCAAGTCCAGCTGATAAAGTCTGGCCACTATCAGTAAATACTGCTGAGCCGTTATTTAAAAATATTTTTGAACTTCCACCAGTATCGGCAGCGATAATGTCATTATCTCCATCACCATCTATATCTGCTGCTGCAACACTCCAGCTGGCCGTGGTACCTGCAGTACTAGCTGATAATGTAAAATTACCACTTCCATCGTTGAGATATATAGGATTTGTAGAGCTTGCAGAAGCATTTGCTACTATCGCATCAAGGTCTCCGTCACCGTCAAGATCGCTTAGGGTTCCGCCATAACTATTGAGTGTATCCAGGCTCTGGTTTGTATTTGTAAAATTACCCGCACCGTCATTCAAGTACACTCTGTCAGGGTAGGAGTAGCCCCCAAATATGAAAAGATCGAGATCACCATCACTATCCAGGTCACCAAAAGAGCAACCCCCTGATACTTCACTTGTTAGTGGCTGACTTGTTACTGTAAACAAACCAGTAGCATCATTCTTATATACTGATGAACCCGCAGTATTCCAGTTGGCGTAACCCACATCAATATCACCATCGGCATCAATGTCGCCTGTGCAAACATCCCAGCTTGCGTATGTAGTTAAATTCTGTCCGCTATCGGTAAAAGTACCACTTCCATCGTTA
>JBFHVK010000030.1:0-15453 GCA_041589615.1 Gammaproteobacteria bacterium
CGATACCTGGTTAACTCTCCCTCATCCGACTCCAGCTCCACCCATGCACCAAAAAATATCTGGTCGCTCTGCCTGGGTGTTTCACTAACCACTTTAACCTCATCCAGTCTTTTTGAAAGAAACCGCACTCGCCTGTCTATTTCACCCAGCTCCTTCTTTCGGTAAATATATTCAGCATTCTCGGATCGATCTCCTTCAGCTGCTGCTGCGGATAATGCCTGCACAACTGACGGGCGTCGTTTATTCCAGAGAAAATCCAGTTCAGTTTCAAGCGCCGCTTTTCCATCAGCAGTAATATAGGGTGAACCTTTTTCAGCTGGTGGACGGTATCTACCCATACTTGAATTGCCTCATTATTTAAGCATTAATAATTCGTGCATTTTTTGCACACAAAAAACAGGGGGCGCATAAGCGCCCCTCAATTATAATATAAATATAATTATTATTATTCAGTAAACAGGTAAGCAGTTTACCTGTGTGTCAGTTAATGCTCATAGCATTGAATGATATCCTTTACGAGCCCGCTTCGAACAATATCTTCATGCTCGAATCGATGTGTATAAACAGAATCAAGGTGACTCAATCTATCAACGGCATCCTGTAAGCCAGACTGATGGCCAATATCCGTCTGACGCACATCACCATTCACCACAACTCTACAGTTTTCACCGATACGGGTTAAAAACATTTTTAATTGAGAAGGTGTACAGTTTTGTGCTTCATCCAGAATCACAAAGGCATCATTGAATGTCTTACCACGCAGATATGCAAGTGGTGAAACCACTATGCGATCATTCTTCATACCACACTCTACTACTCCCTTACCAAGTCGTTCATTTAGACAATCACGAAACGCATCAAAATATGGATCAAACTTTTCATGCAGATCTCCCGGCAAAAAACCCATATTTTCCCCTGCTTCTACAGCTGGCCGACTAACAATGATCTTATCTATTCGACGACTCTCCAGCTCTTCAGCAGCAATCGCTCCAGCACAATAACTTTTTCCAGTACCTGCAGGTCCAATCCCGAAAGTCAACTTATGGGATTTTATTGCAGTAATGTACTGTGCCTGTGATTGTGTTTTTGCCTGAAGTGGCGGTGCTGCTTTTTGTGAGGGGGAGTGGGTTTCTATGAAGGAGTTTCGAGATTTGATATCAACAACAACGGATTGTTGTTCTGAGCCACGTTTTCTTGCCTGCCTTGCAGCTCTTTTATTTGCGGCAGATTTTCTAGCCATAAAACACCTTTTTGTTTTTGGTTATACACGACGAACAAAAATGTCTGTTTATCAGGTTAGGCAGAAATCACCTCCTCTTTAATATCTTTATTTCCTTAACGAAATTTATAGTGGAATGGAACAGGCGGGTCAAGGAAAAATCTGCGTAGATACAAATAATTTAATTTTTTTCAGTTTTATTAAGAAATTTCTTTACTTAGATATTTTGTGATGTTAGTTTTAAAATTCACCCTGAAACAAAATCACTCTTCACCGCTATTATTTTTTAAATACCCAGTGCTATTTTATCTAGGTGCTTTGCGTCTATCTTCAAATAATTCCACTTTGAAATACCAGGCAAGATATCCGAATGCTGCAAGCAATGTCCCCATCACAAGAAAGATTAAAGAGACAAGAAATAAAATTCTAACTTCATTCATCACATGTTTTTTAACACTGTCCAGACTTGCAAGGTCTAATTGTTTTTCCTGCTTGAACAATTGTAGATTTCCCTGCTCTGCTCGTAAACGCTCAATCTCATAGGGCGTGTAAACCACACCATCAATCTCGGTTGGCTGATCTGCTGCATCACCATTTTTTTGCTGTGAAAGCACCTTGTTTACATGTGTAAGCTCCTGATCAATTCCATCAACCTCCATCTGGGTTCTAACGATAGATTCAAATACTTCAGTGACGGAGCTTTCAAAGGCCTGGATGCGCATCCATGAGAAACCAATATCCAGTAAGATGATGAGCGTACCCAACAGGGCACAGAATTTATAAAAACGCATGGGTGAAGGTATTATCAGCGACATTTTCCTGCTTTATATAGGTCTGCTTTATTTATGAGAGTGCATGATGATATGCCAGTTTGCACCACTGTTTCATCTCCGCTATATCAAAATCCTGTTTTTTTTCTGTTTCTGGCCAGAAAGGATTGAAGCTCACCCATGGCTCGCCTATTTCCTTAAGGATCTCTCCGCCTTTTACCAGCGCACCGGACATCGACTGTTTGGGCAACCTGTACATAAGCGCACTCATGCCTACGGCAGCTGCAAATATCACACCATCTGGTGTATGTGCCAGATAATATGCATGGTTATCAGTATCGGGGCAATAAAACTTGATATCGGGTAAGTCACTGGCGGACTCAACCAGCAATTGCACAATATCGTTATGCGCCGAAGGCTGATATTGCTTTAGAAACTGAATTATCTGTTCGTTTTCGGCTCGACTGAGCTCGCCTTCAAACTCTTTGACTGGCTCTGACAGACTCATAATAGATACCTGATTCACTCTTCATGATGAGTGTTTTAATTATACTGTGTAAATCATTATGACAGAGAAAGAAGAAACATCAATCACGCTACGCATGAGACTACACAGGCTTTTGCGGAAGTGAGAGCTGGTTCAAACGTCGAGCTGTTTAAATATCTGATTTGCCTGGTGAATTGCACTATCAATATCTTCAGCCAGCAAATTGAAATGTCCCATTTTACGCCCAGGTCGAGCCTCATGCTTGCCATACAGGTGCAATTTTACTGCAGGTTGAGACAGGCACTCATCCCAGTTAACCGGCCAAAGGTTACCCAGCAGGTTAACCATCACCACTGGACTGAGCAGTCGACAGTCACCTGGTGGCAGTCCACAGATGACTCTCACCTGCTGCTCGAACTGTGAAGTCACAGCTGCATCCATGGTGTAGTGCCCACTATTATGGGGGCGTGGCGCCATTTCATTGAAAATCAGCTGACCATCAGTGGTGATAAAAAACTCGACCGCCAGTACCCCCACATAGTCGAGCAGGGTCGCCAGTTCCATCGCCTGGTGCATAGCCTGTTCGGAAAGAGATGGATCAACTCGAGCGGGCACTATGTTCTGGTGCAATATACCGTTGCGATGCTCGTTCTCGGCAGGTGGATAACAGGCAATCTCACCGCCCGGATTCCTTGCCAGTAACACCGATATTTCCACAGCCAGGTCCATCTTGCACTCGAGCACACATTCTACCTGCCCAAGTGAAGTGAAAGCTGATTCCACTTCAGCCTTACTCTTTACAAGCTGCTGACCCTTACCGTCATATCCCAGGGTCGTCGTTTTGATAATCGCAGGCAGGCCCGTTACTTCTATAGCCGCCTCAATGTCGTCTGCACTACTAATACACGCATAGGGCGCAGGCTTTAGCCCGGCCCGTGAGGCATAATCCTTTTCCTGGATACGATGCCTCGCAATGGCCACCGCATCGGCAGAGGGGTGCACAGGCTTGCGAGCAGATAAAAACGCCAGGCTTTCTGCCGGCACATTTTCAAACTCCGTGGTAATCACATCACAGAGCTCGGCCATTTCCGCTAGCCCAGCCTGATCATCATACGCGGCCTGTATATGACGGTCTGCAACACAGGCAGCCGGAGCATTGTTATCCGGATCAAGAACCACGGTACGATAACCCATCGTTCTGGCCGCCATACAGAACATGCGGCCCAGTTGACCACCACCTAGAACACCGAGGGTTGAACCGGGTAAGAACATAATAGTTACTCTTGCGGAGGCAGCTGCATCGAAAGTACTGCATCCTGCTGATCGGCACGGAAATTGGCCAGTTTTTCAGCCAGGGATTCATCGAAAACAGATAGTATGGACGCAGCATACAGGCCAGCATTTGCAGCTCCCGCTTCGCCGATTGCAAAAGTTGCAACCGGAATACCTTTGGGCATCTGCACAATAGAAAGCAATGAATCCATACCCTTTAGATATTTCGAATTAACCGGTACACCGAGTACAGGAATGGTGGTCTTGGCCGCCAGCATCCCAGGAAGGTGTGCTGCGCCACCCGCACCCGCAATAATGCAGGCAATACCACGGTCACGTGCAGTCGCTGCGTATTCAAACAGTAAGTCCGGTGTACGATGTGCAGATACAACACGTGCCTCGTATTCAATACCAAAAGCCTCTAGCTGTTCTACTGCATGCTGCATTACAGGCCAGTCACTCTTGCTGCCCATGACAACGCCAACTTTCTTGTTCATAAATCACCTTCGGAAGTCCGAATCGGAGAAAACCGAGCATTTTATATAAGTTTAACTGGATTGTCGAAATGCTTATCCACTGAGCAAATCGGCGTTTTCAGTAATAAAAACGCTAAAACCATTAAAATGATGGATTATGTCCGACCAGAGTAGAGAAAAAAGCCTATTTGACATGTGCTTACAAGATGTATTTTATGTTTCTACTCATAATGGGAAAAAATCATAATCTATTTTTTTTATACCTTAAATATCAATTATATACAGAAAATAAGTAAATATTTATATTAACGAACCAAGGTATTCATGATGCATTTAAGCTGTGTTTTTATTCACAAAGCCAGTTTATTCTGCTATTTTAAATTCTTATTGCAAATATGTCCCAGTCGACCCATCTGGAGAGCTGGGCAATTGAATTTGGCGAGTCAGCTTTCACAGCCAGATAAACCAGAGATCAGTCATATGAAAAAAGTCAGCGGATACAATATACACCAGAACACACTGTGCCATGATGAATCTGTAAGTGAGGCAGCTCATCCTGCCTATATACCCAGGCATCGTGATGGCGGCCTGTCAGAGCTACAGAAAAGCACAAGCGACGTGCTGGCCAGTACACCCTGGGGATTTAGCAATAGCAAGCTTAAGGTCAAACGACACAAGCTCGATAATCACACCTGGCAACTCACTGTTGTTAATCCAAAAACCAGCAAAACCATCCTTCAGGTTGAAGGCCACGGTGACATGGTATTTGCTCACGAAGACAACCTTGCTCGTATGGCCGAAACACTCATGGAACAGGGCCTGACTATACGCACCCAGTTTGACGAATAGTTTTACCCGCATATCAGTACCGCATCGTCTATTTGTAAGATTTTTCTGACAACAGTTTCAGGCTATTTCCTCAGCCAGGTTTGCGATGACAGGATAAAATAGGTTTTGTAAGGATATCGGTAGATATTTCCAGATTGAACGGAACTGCGGGACATAGCCATGGACACAAGCAAACGACTCAAAGACCTCACTCGTGAAGTTATCAACTTTGCAGAAGTAACCCATAATGCAGACAGCACCTATAGTAATGACCTGCGTTTTGCCTGCGAACTATTCTGTGAATACCTGAATCACCAGTTAGTTGAAATCGACAGACAACTCTCTCCTGTCGACCGCCATACAGATATTCAACAGACTAGCAAGACCCTGAACAAACTAAGCCACCTTATCAACCCGGCAGAAATGCAGCAGGACAGCCAGCTATTACAAACTCGACTACTGAATTTTAATTCGGAAGTTGAACATTTGAGACATACAGCTGCCTGATACAGAATCAACTATTTGCGACTGTCAATATTATTTGATTGTTATTTAAGCCGTTGTATTCGATATCTGAGTTTACTTGACTTGATGTCGGGATTCAGGCCTGGGGTATTGCGCAGGTTATTTCGTAAAGCAGCACTTGTCGCCGGCTTTCTCAGGAAAGCGCCTACAAAGTTCTCGTTATAGAAACTGTTTAGCTGGAAGACCGACGCAAATCGACTACTTATAGTCGGGTTTTTCAACGCCGCAGATTCTCGTAGCGCCTGCCTGCTAATGAAATTACGCACTATCAGCCCGTCACTATTAAGCTGTTTAAGCATACATGAAAACCAGCTACGATTAGCGTCAATAACAGCGACTGGCTCACCGTCCTTTTCTGCAAACAGATCATCAATAATCAAATCAAACTTTTCACCACGATAGTTTTTTAGCCACTCAATTGCATCGGCCTCTATCAGTTGCAATCCCTTAGCCTTTAGCCCGAAAAATCGTTTCCCCACAGATATGTGCACAGGATTCAGCTCAATGGCAACAATCTCATCGGGCCTGACGAAGTGACGAAGCTGGTGAATAACTGCACCTCCGCCAACTCCCATTAACAGAACTCGCCTGACTTTCTGTTGCACATTAAAAAATGCCGGCAACATCAAAAGATCCCAGACGTGCCCCGTAATGAGTTGACGGGGATTATACTGACTATGAAATACTCCATCGGTGTATAGCCTTAGACTATTACCAGCGGAACGCACCTGGTAACAGACACCCTGTGTTTTACGTTGCCAGATTATTGCCATCTGTCAACATTCACGCGGCTTGTATACAACACCGATAGCCGTATCTAATTATCTGGATTTTTCAACCATATAATCAACAGCAGAGCGAAGCTCTTCTTCACTACAGGCACCACAGGTGCCTTTAGCCATCATTGCAGTACCAGGAATACCATTCACGGCTGATGCATAAAGCGCATCCATACCTTTATCTATCCTGGCTTTCCAGGCAGCAGCATCACCCAGCTTGGGCGCATTCGCCGCACCCGTGCCATGGCATCCCACACAGGATTTCTGATAAATATCCTGACCGGATGCCGATGTTTTTTCTACTACTGCTGACACTGCAGCCTCTACCTGCTCAACACCCTGTTCTACAACTTCTGCAGCCTGTTCCATTGTCTGTTCAGCCTTCTCTTCAACAACAGCGATCTCCTGCTCTACTGATTCAACGACTTCTTTAGTTGCCTCAACTGCCTCTGTCACTTTTTCAACTGCTGTATCTACTGAAGCCTTTTCAGACTTATCAGTTGTCTGCTGCTGTGAATCACAGGAGAACAGGGAAAACACCAGAGGGAGACACATCAATAATTTATAGTTTTTCATAATTTACTCTTTATTCAATTTATATTTTTAAAATCTAAATTCGTTGGCTTATTGCGCAACGGTTTCTGACTCAACGCCAAACATATTGCGATACAGTATACCATAGGCAATCATCATCATTGGCAGTGTCCAGATTGCTCCCAGGCCCAGGGGAATCATTGAGACCAGCATAATAATCGCAAGGATTATCAGCAAGAATAAAACCGAAAACCATCGATGAGTTATCGTTTTACGAGAAACTTCCAGTGCCTGCCATGGACTCATATTTTTTTCAACCACCAGCGGCATCGCCATGTAGTAAGCAATCATCAGGTAAATGCCTGGCAGTACCAGCAGTAGCAAACCGATAATAATCATGAGATACATCAGTACCATGGTTGCAAACAGCCTGATCATTTTAGAAAAATGCGCAAAGACTTCCGATGAACTGATTGGTGCATCTACCGAACGTTTAATACCGATCATGACAAGACCCAGCCCCATAGGCAACATGATCAAATTCATACCAACCTGAGTCACAACCTGCATAATAACCAGACCTGCCTCAGAGGTTGCCGAGCCTATAAACATAGAGGTAGCGATACCTAGCACAACCATAACACCTATCATCACCAGCATGTAATAGATGAAAGCAAGATGAACAACCCACTTGGCACCACTGGTTTTTTCCCAGGACTCTTTCAGAACATCTCCGATTGAAAGCTCATAATCACCACTTATCGCCTTGTCAATGGAGCCATAGTCACCTGTGTCCTGATTTTCATTGATCAGGTTTGATTCTGGTGGCTGATAAACATTCGCCATTTCCTTCCCCTTATATTTTTCATAATGAAGTTATGCTATAGCAAACAAACACAGAGATTACTACGCCGATGTTGCTAAAATCCTGTTATTAATGAGCAAATGATGTAATGCATCACGTAATAGCGCTATCGCCTGTTTTCTTCCTGTTGCCGAAATATCCTCAGCAATCTGTTGCCAGTTATTTTTATTTCGCATACTGGATTGAATAATTTCGAATTCATTCTTATCCAGATACTCCTGTATATTTTTCAAGCTATTTAGCCAGCGAGTGATCGCCGGCAGACAGGCATCATAATTCCGGTTATACAGGGCAAACGAAATAACATCATCCAGATCCTGCTGACTCACTGAAGATTCTGTATCAGACATATCGTTTGAAATTTTTGCTACGAGATCAGGCGCCAGTTCTGATAAAGGACCTTCAAGCCATAAAGGAAGGTTACGATTAAACTTACTGGATAATGTATTAATGAGCGCCTCACCTTCTACACTAAGCCCCTGCCCAACCACAGCCGCATGGGTTGCGCTCACATGATCACGACTAAAACCCATTCTTAGCAGTAACATGTCAGCCTTCTCCCAGAAGGCAAGCAGTTCGGCAGTGGCGGAAAAACTACTACCTATAACATCGATATGCCTGGCTTTCTCCTCAGCGATTACACGTAAAAGCAATTCACTCCCTAGCCCCTGCTGCTGAACTTCCGGATGAATCGCAATACGCATGATCCTGGCATATTTCAGTGTCGCCGCCTTTTCTTCACCCGCGTGAAAACATAATGTCTGTGCCAGCAAATGCCCCCTGGGACGTCGTTGCCCTCGATAAATATCAGTGGACAACTGCGCATCAAAACCGCCTTCAAGACTCAGCAGTAATACACCTGTAATCTGTTGCTGGCACTTAAGTACATAAAGGCGTATATCATTACTGTCCAGCAGATACCTGAAGTCAGATGGGCTGGTACGATAATGGGCATAGACCAATAGAGAAAAAATACTGGAAAGCGACTGACTGTCACTGATTAACTCATCTCGATTCACCAGTTCGAGCTCGCAAGTGTTCAGTGAGTCAGCCAGGCGTGGTTTGTCGGGCAACCTGAGATCCAGAAACAGCAGGGACTCAATCCATTTTTCCAGCGGGTCATCCTGTGCCCAGCGTATCGGCTGGTGCATTTCCACCTTTTCCCAGCCGGGTCGTAACTTATCCAGTAGTTTGAAAAATTTAAGTACAAAACCACGCCCCGTTCCTTCATACCCGTGTGTTGTGGTTGAGAAAACGACTGCAGGATAATGCTCTACCAGTTGTTGCAACATAGGTAAAGGTATGGCTGCTGCTTCATCGACAAATATTATATCTGCATGAGGCCTTTGTAATAGCAGTGCATCGGGCGCAATAAAAGATACAGTTGATTTTTTATAACTGAAACACGATGTCGACATCCTGCCTTCTTCACAGAGTGCCTGCAATTGAGAAAACAGCGGTTTACAGACTGAAGATTTCGGTGCGGTCACCAGAATATTATATTGTCCTTCATGCATTAGTTTTGCTGAAAGCAGCCCCAGCGATGAAGACTTACCTCGCCCTCTGCCAGACGTCAGCAGCGCACAGAATTCCTGTTTCTGATATAGCCCTCGATACAATGACTCAACCGCAAGCTGCTGGTCTGAAGTAAGATAAGGGAAACTAGCCTCATACTCAATTGCTGCCTGTGGAGAAAACTCACTACTGATCTCCGCCATTTCGTGCAAATTCTTCGGGTAAAAAATATTTTTCTGCGCTAGCAGTAAACTTTGCAGGTGTTTTTTATAACGATCCTTATTACTTAACCATATCGACTGCTGTGGTAAAAGTATCAGCAGACAACCGCCACCCACAAGCACACCTGAAACGATGCCCAACGCATCTGGATGAATGTCATCCCTGGCATCGACTATCACTAGCTGGTACTCCTCTCCCAGCAACATGGTGGCTTTCTCAGGCACTACACCACCGTTCAGTCCTGATGACAGTAAAAGCACCTTTTCAGCCGGTGCCTGTGCTACAAAATCACTACACGCCTGCTGCGTGTCCTCCTGCTCGTGAACAACAAAGGCTATGCGCTGCCTGGACTGCTGTAGTGCAACCCGATGCTGTCTCAGAAATTCGGCGATAGATAATAACAAGTGTCTACTTTTTATAGGTATTATGCAGATCTGGTACGCTCACTATTAAGCTACTTGATTGTCGGCATATAGTTGTACATTATATGCCCCAGACAGCACAATTTAGTCGTTACATAATCAGAGGCAAACTCAGATGGCTTTATATTTCAGGCATATGTTACTACGATCCATGCTCGCGAGCATTACACTGTTCTCACTAGCCACATCGGCTACTATTCAGGCATCCGACCTGGCCAAGGAAAAACGCTGGGCTGACCAGGTGGTTGATGCAATCATCGATGGAGAGGCTGTCTGGCTCGAATCCGGAAAGCATAAATTCCTGGGTATATACACTGAAGCGGCTGACAGTTCAAAGCGTGGCGCCATTATTATGCATGGCACGGGAGTGCACCCGAACTGGCAGCAGGTTATACAACCTCTGCGCGTAGGCCTTGCAGAACAGGGCTGGAACACCCTCTCTATCCAGATGCCGGTGCTGGCAAACGAAGCAGAGTACACTGAATACGCCCCGCTTTACGATGAGGTCCCTCCCAGGATAAACGCTGCAATCAAATACATGGCTGATCAGGGCATCAACCAGGTTTACCTCGTGGGTCACAGCCAGGGCTCGGCAATGGGCGCATTTTACCTACGTAAAGCACCGGCGGCGGTATCAGGCTTTGTTGCTGTCGGCATGTCTGTCTTTGATAATGACCCGCGTATGAACACCCTGACGTCACTACAGTCAATCCGCATACCCATACTGGATTTATATGGAAAGGATGACCTTGAAGGAATTCTCAAGTCTGCCGATAGTAGAGCAAAAGCCGCCAGCAAAGCACCTAACAGGCGATATCAGCAGAAAATGATTGCTGGCAACCACTTCTTCGATGGTGAGGAAGAATCCCTGCTAGATAGCGTACTTGGCTGGCTCAATACAATGGCTGAGCAGGCAGGTCAGTAAATCCGGTTTTACAGGCTATCGTGCCCCGTCAGGGGGCTATCCTGCATCTCATCGCCTGTGTGCTGCCTCTGCCAGTGCAGGCCACCTGCAGCAGTTGTCAGCACCAGCAACAGGGAGAGCAAAGCACCCAGCCCCGTTAGCTCGGTATTCTGCAAGGCCATAGCCACCATACCGACTGACAGTAGAACACCTACCAGTGAGCTATGCAGCACCACTTTACTGACAGCAAATTCAGCGGTCAGGTAGCCCCCGTAGAACATGATTAACAGTAAAACTGGAATGCCTATTAGATAGCGAAGATACCCACTGTAGGTAGCCAGCAGGGGATAGTCGAGCATCAGCTGGTTAAACGCAACAGCCACAAAAAGATACAGTAGCTGCAACAACAGCAAACTGATCACAATAAAAACACCACCGATGATAATTGCCTTTATACTATTCATATGAAACTCTTAACGGATACTCGGCATAAGCAGAGCATATATTATGCCTGTTAAATTTGTTCAGGATCAAAACCTGCAGCTTTAAGCTGTCATATTCTGAATTTATAGTATATGAGGACACACAGATGAGCGAAAAACCCCCAGTTCGTTTCCCTACCGAAGGCATGGCTGAAGCCTACGAAAAACTGTTACTACTCTCCATGAAAGAAGCCCGACTGGTCAAGGAAAAAACCGGCCCGGTGCTACACAAAATCATCGATGGCGCCAGTGAGAAACTTTCCGAACTCGAAGAACTTACCAAAGAACAGAGTGAAAAACTCGCAGAGTACCTGAAACGCGACCTGACTGAAGCAGCAAACTTTATGGCCGATACGACATCAGATAATCCCAGGGATTTCAAGCAGTGGCTGGCGATCGACACAGAGCTAATCGAAGACTTCCTGCTTGACCATATGATGCAGGCTGCTGACCAGACAACCGTAGAGCTTGCACGCCTGAAAAATGCTGCGGAAAATGCCGAATACCATACGGGCGAGATCACCGGCCCGGGTGTTCTTATCTGCGATAGCTGTGGGGAAAGCCTGCACTTTAACAAGGCAGGCCATATACCGCCCTGCTCCAAATGCCATGAAACCAAATTTCACCGCATGAAGTGTGGCGAGTAATACGACAATGTTATATCTGCAGTAATACAAAAGGCCCTTAACTAATAAGGGCCTTTTCAATTCAGTTCAGTAAAATCATTAACTACACGGGTAGCCAACCTGTAAATCACTCAAAAACCTGGCCCCTGGCACTACACTTCATCATCAGAAATGTATTCCTGACATTTTTTAACATTTTATGTAACGAATTAATTAAGTATAAAAAACAGTAGCATAGAGAACATTCTTTGCGCTGACTATGCGCAACTATCCTCCAAACATGTGATTCGAAAGCACCCTTAATTTGTTATGATTCATGCACTTGATAAGGGACTAGAATTCAGAGGATTTTAAAATGAAAAAACATATCATTATTGATTTTTTCAAATTGCTTTTTGTATTTTTTGTTATCGGCATGAGCATTAACAGTAACCCTGTAAAAGCATCTTTTCTTTACGAGAATTTATACGAAGATGTTAAGCCTGTTGTTGAAGATAAAGAATGTTACTAAAGCTGTTAATTATTAACAATAACATTCAGGCCGCCTGCATCTTAAGATATTTCTTAAGCACCACAATCAAATCATCATTCTCAATGGGCTTGGTTAGATAATCATCCATACCTGCTTTTTGAGCCAGATCTATGTCACGTTTCATTGCATTGGCTGACAAACCACAAATAACAAGATCACTGTAACCCATCTCACGTATTTTTGCAGTTGCTTCATAGCCATCCATCACAGGCATTTGCACATCCATAAAAATCATATCGTAATCTTCATTATCTAATACTTTTTCGACTGCCTGCTGACCATTATCAGCAACATCTACAGTCAAACCCATGTTTTTTATAATCTGCCCGGCAACCAGCTGGTTTACGTGATTATCTTCCACCAGTAAAACATGACCGGAGAATTTTAGTTCATGTTCCTGTTGAGGGCTATCCACTTCCTGATTAAGTCTTGACTCTAACTGCAATAATGAACAGAAGAAATTATACAGCTCGCGTG
Source organism: Gammaproteobacteria bacterium (assembly GCA_041589615.1). Taxonomy (GTDB): domain Bacteria; phylum Pseudomonadota; class Gammaproteobacteria; order SZUA-229; family SZUA-229; genus SZUA-229. Next base: position 12,936 of record JBFHVK010000030.1, read on the forward strand.
GAGAAAAAGGATGTGATAGCACAGGAATATTCCATTTTTTCTGCAATGTTTTTGAAAGTTCAGGCGGATTTATATCAGTCACAAACGCCAGGCTAATATCATCTGCAAGCAGTGTTTTTAAAACATCGTTTTTCTTGATAATAAAATCCATATCGGGCACATCAATAAACATCGCTGCATTTTCCATATTTCTGACATTCAATATGCTTAAAACATTTTCCCACTCAACAATTTCCGGTTGCTTGTGTATGTCAGTAAATACATCGTCTCTCAATAATCGAACATCAGAAGCTGGCAAGTAATACAAGCGGGTTTCATTATTCGTTAGTGGCCGCATTGCAATAGACTGATCAATCGCCTCTACCTTAATTCTAACCTTGAAGCAGCTACCTTCACCCTGCCTGGATGCGACTGAAACCGTACCGCCCATGAGCTCAGTGAGCTGTTTTACGATGGTAAGCCCCAGCCCAGTACCACCATATTTCCTACTGGTTGATCCATCCGCCTGGGTAAATGAGTCAAATACATGATCAATCTGCTCCTGACTCATACCGATACCCGTGTCGCTAACTTCGAAACACAGGTATTCATTGTTATTATCGACCTGATAATCAAAATTAAGCTGAACCAGGCCTTTGTCAGTAAATTTAACCGCGTTATTACATAAATTTAATAACACCTGGCTTATCCTTAATGGATCTCCATGAAATTTTTCAGGTACGTTCACCGTTGTATGTATACGAAAATTAAGGTCCTTTTCATCAAGCCTGACAGTTATTGCCGTAATGATATTTTCGATAATGTCATTAATATTAAATTCTACGAACTCAATATCCATTTTTCCGGCCTCAATTTTTGAAAAATCGAGAATATCATTAATAACATTCATCATAATCTGGCCTGAAAATGCAACTTTCCGCAGGTAATGAGCCTGCTTCTCAGTTAAATCAGTTTTCAATGTCAGATCCACCAGCCCAATAATTCCATTCATTGGTGTCCGAATTTCATGACTCATGTTTGCAAGAAACATACTTTTACTTCGTGCAGCCGCCTCTGCTTTTTGTTTTTCTATGACCAGTTCAGCATTAAGCTGCTCCTGTTTAGCATTCATATCCTGGGACAACTGCAATAACTCGGATGTCTGGCGATTTTTGTCATGAAATATATCTGCAGCCCTGGCCAGATCTCCAATTTCATCTTTTCGATCGGTTTCAGGCACTTTTTCAATTTCCTCTCCCCTGGATAGACGACCAAACACTTCAGTTAGTTTTCTTACTGGATAAATAATTCGCGTTGTCAGGAACAAGGCTGTAAGCAGTGCTATCAAAATTGAAACCAGGGAGACCATATCTGTTTTAATTTGCGTAGCTTCCGCTTCATTCATCATACGATCACTCAAATTCTGCTGACTACTGCTCACTGTTGTTCTCAGTTTCTTGGTTAAATAAAGAAACTCATTAGCGGATCCAGCCATAACAACATTTACCAGGAACAGATAGCCTCGCGTAACCTGTGTTAGCCTGAAAAATTCACGCTTCAACTCTGCAACTACTTTTTTCGCCTCCTTATAGTTACTAAACTTGCCTGCCATTAGTTGATTCATTGCCAGTAACTGCGCATTATATAAATTTATTAATTCATAATCGGGGGATATAAGATATTGATTAATGTACTTCTCTGTTAATGCAAGGTGATACCTCATTTTCAAGATAGATTCTTCACTATAGCCTGATTTTTTCTTCTCGTTTTCTTCTTCTATCAAAGCCGTCAGACGTGAAAAACCCGATTTTATATTCTCACTGTAAATCCTCTTCCGCTGACTTCGCCCATCAATAACTGTCGAAAAGTTATCTCTGTAATCATTCAGATGCCCCCGCATACGCTCAATGAGACCTTCTTCAAGCGTTATAAAACTATATTGCTGCAGCCTGTTCTCAAAAATATTAAGACGCTCATTAACACGTTCCATAAGTTCATAAAAACGTGATATTGAAGATTCGCTGGCGGTTTCTTTATAAATGAGCAGATTACGTTGCAAGTCAATTACATCGCGCTCGAATTCGTGCACAAGCCCAACCAGCCCATATGATTTACTAATTAAAGCCTGGTTATTTAACATATTAGACTGAGTGGCACGGGAAAGGAGTATCTGTATAACGAGAATAGATACTAGTGTGACCAGTACAAAAAATATTTGGTGTTTAAGTGACCTGATCATCTCTAAACAGTCTAGGCGCTTATAAATTCATACCATTTCTGTAAACTGTATTCATATGTCGGCATTACCGTATTCCATACAGATACATTGCTAAATCTTTTTTCATAACTGCCTCCGGTACGCACATCTCCTTTTCTAACTGATATTTTTCCATCTGTACCGGTCAGGTCTCTTGTTGCTTCTTTACCCTGATACCAGTAATCCCATTCGGTTTTTTCCAGATGTTCTTTTGAGCGTTGTGGATTAGAAATGTAATAGCCCTGCCTGGCAATAAATGCTCCTGGCCAACCTGACAACCAC
>JBFHVK010000031.1:0-14921 GCA_041589615.1 Gammaproteobacteria bacterium
GCCTATCGTGGCGAAGCCGAGTACGAAACCATTGCCAGAGTAAAGCAACAGATCAGTATTCCACTGGTTGCCAATGGTGACATTGATTCTGCAGAAAAAGCGCAACAGGTTTTTCAGTTCACAGGAGCTGACGCAATTATGATTGGCCGTGCGGCACAGGGACGCCCCTGGATTTTTCGCGAGATCAATCATTTTCTGCAAACAGGAGAGTTCATGGCGACCCCGAGCCAGCAGGAGATCAGTCAGATTATGCAGGACCACCTGACGAATCTATATGCATTTTATGGGGAACAGAGAGGTGTGCAAATAGCACGTAAACATATTGGCTGGTACTGCAAAAGTCACCAGTCGAACAATGAAACTGAACTGAAAAAATTCAGGCAGCACATCAATACGATAACTGATGCGCAGCAACAACTGAATCAGCTCATTTCATTTTTCAATACAACAACTATAAACAGGCCAATTGCAGCATGAATAATAGCAATGTCATAAATTTACAGAATATAAAAAATGAAACCAGCCAGAGTATAGGACTCAATAACACAATACGTTCAGCGCTCACACAATTTCTGGATGATCTGGGTGATGAAAATCCCGGCAATGTGTATGACCTCGTATTGCAACAGGTTGAAGCGCCCTTGCTGGAATTAATTATGCAACATGTCGATGGTAATCAGTCACGTGCAGCCGAGTATCTGGGCATTAATCGGGGCACTCTGCGCAAGAAACTGAAAACCTACCAGCTGATTCGCTAAGCAACCTTAGTTAAATCCAGCACCTGAATACTACCTGCCACGCTCCGCACGCATGCACTGCGTGTACGGGGCAGGCATAAAACACTAGATCTACATCAACTCTGCTCGACCCCGGGCTATATCCACCTGCATTTCGCTTCTGACCAACCCTGATTTGGTTTATAATCCGCATCCTTAGTTGACCGAACGTGGATTGCGAAATAATGAGTAATGAAAGCACACGCCCAGTTAAAAGGGCCCTGATTAGTGTTTCTGATAAAACCGGCATCGTGGATTTTGCCAGAGCACTGGCCGACGCAAATATTGAAATACTGTCCACTGGCGGCACAGCCAAATTACTGGATGACAACAATATCCCGGTAACTGAAGTGTCTGAATATACCGGTTTCCCCGAAATGATGGATGGACGAGTAAAAACTCTTCACCCCAAGATTCACGGAGGCATTCTGGGTCGCCGTGGCATCGATGACGAAGTTATGCAAGTGAATGGCATCGACCCGATCGACCTGGTGGTTGTTAACCTTTACCCCTTTGAAGAAACGGTTGCCAAGGCAGATTGCACACTCGTTGACGCCATCGAGAATATCGATATTGGCGGCCCAACCATGGTCCGTGCCACCGCAAAAAACCACGCTTATGTCACCATCGTAGTAAACCCGTCCGACTATAATCGCGTAACAGAAGAAATAAAATCAGGCGGTATTACAGCTGGTACACGTTTTGATCTTGCCGTAAAAGCCTTCGAGCATACATCTGGTTATGATGGAGCCATCGCAAATTACCTGGGCAAGATTCAGCAAGATGGAAGTCGCTCAAGCTTCCCTCGCACCATTAACCTGCAGTTCGATAAAGTACAGGAAATGCGCTACGGCGAGAACCCACATCAGCAGGCTGCTTTCTATAAAGAAGCAAAGCCGGCTGAAGTGTCTGTTGCGACAGCCGCACAGATACAGGGGAAAGAGCTTTCCTACAATAATGTGGCAGATACAGATGCAGCGCTGGAATGCGTGAAGTCATTCGATGAGCCGGCCTGTGTCATCGTCAAACATGCCAACCCATGTGGTGTCGCCATCGCAGAAAATGCAATGGGTGCCTATGAAGCCGCCTATAAAACTGACCCTACCTCAGCATTTGGAGGCATCATTGCCTTTAACCGTACACTTGAAGAAGATGTAGCTGCGGAAATAATCAAACGTCAGTTTGTAGAAGTGATCATCGCACCAGGTGTTAGTGATGCAGCTAAAACAGTACTGGCTGACAAGCCCAATGTCCGTGTCCTGGAATGTGGCCAGTGGGATAAGCCGGTACCTGGTCTGGACTTCAAACGCATTAATGGCGGCCTGCTGGTGCAGGATCGCGATCTTGGTATGGTCGGTATTGAAGACCTGCAGGTCGTAACAGATAAAAAACCTTCCGATGATGAATTGCGTGACCTGTTATTCGCCTGGAAAGTTGCCAAGTTCGTTAAATCCAATGCCATTGTCTACGTGAAAAACCAGATGACAATCGGCGTTGGCGCAGGACAGATGAGCCGTGTTTATTCCGCTAAAATTGCTGGCATCAAGGCAGCAGATGAAAACCTTCAGGTGGAAGGCTCTGTCATGGCATCCGATGCTTTCTTCCCTTTCCGTGACGGTATTGATGCCGCTCATGAGGCAGGAATTACTGCAGTCATCCAGCCGGGTGGCTCAATGCGAGATGACGAAGTCATTGCTGCGGCAAATGAACACGGCATGGCAATGGTCTTCACCAGCATGCGCCACTTCAGGCACTAGCATAATAAGATAGCTGCAGACTATCTTCGATAATGGTCTGCACACTCTGCAATAAACGAGAACGACAATGAATATACTGGTTATTGGCGGCGGCGGTCGTGAACATGCACTGGCGTGGAAAGCAGCACAATCTGAAAATGTAGAAACCGTTTTTGTCGCACCCGGTAATGCGGGCACGGCAAATGAAGACAAGCTTGAAAATGTTGATATCAATGCTGAAGATATCGATGCATTAAAAAGTTTTGCCTTACAGCATAATATTGAGCTGACGATTGTTGGCCCTGAGGCCCCTCTGGTACAAGGTGTTGTTAATGATTTTCAGGCCGCCGACCTGAAAATTTTTGGTCCAACGCGCGAAGCTGCACAGCTTGAGGGATCAAAAGCATTCACGAAAGATTTCCTTGCACGACATAATATTCCAACTGCGGCATACGGAAATTTCACAAATCAGGATGATGCCATAGCTTACATTAAGCAACAGGGCGCTCCGATTGTTATCAAAGCTGATGGCCTGGCTGCCGGTAAGGGTGTAATTCTCGCACAAACTGAAGAGGAAGCCATTGACGCAGTAAAAGATATGCTTTCAGGCAACCGTTTTGGAGATGCGGGTGCACGCGTTGTTATTGAAGAATTCCTCAAAGGAGAGGAAGCCAGCTTTATCTGCATGGTGGATGGAAAAAATATACTGCCGATGGCCACCTCTCAGGACCATAAAGCTCGAGATGAAGGAGATACCGGGCCCAATACTGGCGGCATGGGCGCCTATTCACCAGCGCCACTGGTAACTGATGCAATCCATCAGCGTGTTATTGATGAAGTCATTCGCCCTACAGTGGATGGCATGGCGAGAGAAGGACATTCATTCACTGGCTTTCTTTATGCGGGACTCATGATCGAAAATGGAGAACCCAAAGTACTCGAATATAACGTACGCTTCGGTGACCCTGAAACACAGCCAATCATGATGCGACTTCAATCTGACCTGGTTGAACTTTGCCTGTCAGCCACTGAGGGAACACTTGATCAACAGTCAATCCGCTGGGACTCACAATACGCCCTGGGTGTTGTACTCGCGGCAGGTGGTTACCCCGATAGCTACAACAAGGGCGATGTCATTAGTGGCCTTGAAGGGCTGAACACACACAATACACGTGTTTTCCATGCTGGCACTGCACTCAGTGACGGCAAGGTTATTACTAATGGTGGCCGTGTTCTGTGTGCATGCGGCATGGGTAATACCGTTGAAGAGGCACAAAAGGCCGCTTATGGTATCGCAGACAAGATCCACTGGGACGGTGTTTACTACCGTAAGGACATTGGATTCAAGGCAATCCCATAACTCTCTACAACAATGCCTGCCCACTCGCAGGCATTGCATCCTTGTTGTTGCTCCCGTCACACCAGTTAGTGTTTAGTCACCTGTAACCCGGCTGGAAATGTCTAATAACTTCCACACAAACGCCAGCACACCCACAGGGTGAGTAGATGCTTGGACATTACTGCTGTTTTTAAACTAATATATAGCCACACAGCGGGTAATAATAAAAAGCTATTGCAACGCTACCTGACTTCATGCGGACAAAATGTGACTACCAATATGGACAACAAAAACTACAAAGTCGTTATTCTAAAAACTCCTTCCTATACTCCTGACACTGTAAAGAAATTATCCGGGTTATTTAAAATCACTACCGACAAGGCCGAAGATATACTCTCGCGCTATGAGTATGTTGTAAAAAAGCAGACTGATAAGGCAACCGCAGAAAAGTTTCACAAGGCCATTTCCTCTATCGGCGTGAATTGTAGAGTCGATGAAATTATTCTTGATGAAGAAATAAACCTGCCAACTATTGAAGAAGTCAAAACACCTGAACAATCTGAAGTAAAACCACTCACCGATCTAACTCGTCGAGAACAGGATATTCAACCACTGGAAACAGAACAGCTAAACCTGAGTCTGGCAGCAAAACCTGTTGAAAAATCCCGCAGCAAGAATGACGAAGATAAATTAATTGATGATGTGACACCTGAAAAATTTTGCCCGGAGTGCGGCACCATTCGAGCCAGCGCCGATTCGGTCTGTGTTCACTGTGGCTATGATCCTGCGATAATAAGCAAGGAAAACAAAAGTAAAAATTTCATACGCATAGGCATTGCCGTAGTAGCTGTGATCCTGGTTATTGCCATTGCCTACCCTTTCTATCTGGAGTTTAGTAAGCGTATACAGATTGAAAACGACCTTAAACTGGCATTTGATACCCGCAATGAAGTCACGGAATTTATTGAAAAAACAAATTTCTGGCCCAACCAGAATATCGATGCAGGCCTGGATAAAGAAATTAGCAACGCATCTGTAAAATCGGTAGTTGTTGGTGATAATGCCGTAATCACGACAACGATCAGGGGCGATGTGCTCGATGGTGAAGACCAGACCTTGATATTTACGCCTAATACCCTGAAAGGCCATATCGTCTGGAACTGCCTGAAGGGCACACTTGCTGAAAAATACAGACCAGATATATGCGTTAAAAAACCCACCGACAACTAGTTGGTGCACATGGCTCACTGCATTCTATGGAGAGGGAAGGTATAAAAAAAGCCGGCTCAGGGCCGGCCCCGTACAGTACGGTTTCCACGCTATACTAAATAGTTTGACCCGATAAAAAGCGTTTCCATTACAACATAATGCCAGTAGCCACATAGGCATCATTTAGCGGGAAAGATTTTCATTAACTCAAATTTGCCCGGGTAAATCAAGACCTTTTATCTAGTCACCCCTAAATACTGTCTGGCAGGCACCTCACAGATGTTTGCGCCAGTAGCCTATATGTTATATATAAGTATTCACCTATATTTCCCTAATACTGAAGACCCGTAGGGATGGTTAGGGTAAAATCCCGAAGATTAATGCATTCATCTAACAGACTGGGCACAAATGACTGAATACGCGATTATTCTAATCAGCACCATATGGGTTAATAACTTCGTTCTGGTGAAGTTTTTAGGCCTGTGCCCGTTTATGGGGGTATCACGCAAGCTGGAAACCGCCATCGGAATGGCACTTGCCACTACATTTGTGCTAACCCTGTCATCTATCTGCAGCTACCTGGTGAACGAATTTATACTCTCACCGCTGGATATCACCTACCTGCGTACGATCATGTTTATCCTGGTGATTGCCGTCGTTGTACAGTTCACTGAAATGGTGGTACATAAAACCAGTCCGCTACTCTACAACGTACTGGGTATCTTCCTTCCCCTGATCACTACCAATTGTGCGGTACTCGGTGTTGCCCTGTTGAACATTCAGGAAAAACACGGTTTTCTCGAATCGGCCTTCTATGGCTTCGGTGCGGCACTGGGCTTTTCCATGGTACTGATACTGTTCTCCGGTATTCGTGAGCGCATTGCCGTGGCCGATGTTCCTGAAGTATTCCAGGGCAATGCGATTGCCATGATCACCGCAGGCATAATGTCCCTTGCTTTCATGGGCTTCATCGGGCTGGTGAACTAGGTCTCTATGTCCATACTCATTGCTGTCGCCACCCTCGCCGCCATTGCCACCCTGTTTGGGCTTCTGCTCGGCTATGCCTCGGTCAGGTTTCATGTAGAAGGTGACCCGGTCGTCGATAAAATAGATGCCCTGCTTCCCCAGACGCAATGCGGACAGTGTAGCTACCCTGGCTGTCGACCTTATGCAGAAGCCATCGCGAGTGGTGAAGCCAATATCAACCAGTGCCCGCCCGGGGGAGAAATTACCATGCTGGCACTGTCTGACCTGCTGGGCGTTGAACCAGTACCCCTGGATGAAGAACATGCTGATGAGCCAGAAAAAACCGTTGTTTATATAGATGAGAAAACCTGTATTGGCTGCACACTGTGCATACAGGCCTGTCCTGTAGATGCAATTCTCGGTGCCGCTAAACAGATGCACACGATTATTGAGGATGAATGTACTGGTTGCGACCTGTGTATCCCTCCCTGCCCTGTGGACTGTATTCATATTAAACCGGTTAAGGTTGAACAGGATACCTGGCGATGGCCTTTGCCGAAAACCAGCCACACCGCACCGCAGGCCTGATAAAACTTGAATACCAACCGGATATGAACAGCAACTAACAATGTCTCGCAAACCTCATCAACTCTGGCATTTTCATGGTGGCCTCAAGCTAGACGGCCATAAGGCAATGTCGACCGCATCGCCAATTGTGAAGGCGCAGATCCCGAAGCGCCTGGTTCTACCGATGAACCAGCATATTGGGGAAACGGCTGTACCACTGGTAGAAGCTGGACAGCAGGTTCTCAAGGGGCAGCTAATTGCAGAAAACAACAGCTATATCAGCGCCCCCATACATGCCCCAACCTCGGGCACAATCACGGATATTAGTGAATATCCTACGCCTCACCCATCGGGCATCAGTAGCCCGTGTGTCGTGCTTGAGCCTGATGGTGAAGACCGCTGGATTGAGCTAAAGCCACTCAAACACCCAAGGAACAGTTCACCCGCCGAACTACGCCAGCTGATTCGAAAAGCAGGCATTGTCGGCCTCGGTGGTGCAGCCTTCCCGACGGCTGTGAAGGTTAATCCGGGGCCAGACGTACATATAGATACCCTGATAATTAACGGTGCCGAGTGTGAGCCCTATATCAGTTGTGACGATATGCTAATGAGAGAGCATGCCGATGAACTGGTCTCCGGCTGCGAGCTTATCCAGTATATGGTTTCCGCCAGACACTGCCTGATTGCCGTTGAAGATAACAAGCCTGAAGCCATTGAGGCCATACAGGCAGTCATAAGCGCAAAAGCACTACACACGGTAGAACTGGTCGTTATACCGACTATTTACCCCACCGGCGGTGAAAAGCAGCTGATCAAGGTGCTAACCCATAAAGAAGTACCAAGCGATGGTTTCCCGGCCGACATAGGCCTGCTGGTCCAGAATGTGGGTACCGCCGTAGCCGTTCACAGGGCGATCTATCTGGGCGAACCACTTATCTCACGTATCATTACCATCACAGGTGAAGGGGTGAATCGTCCGCAAAATATGCAGGTACTCATCGGTACGTCTATTTCCGAACTAATAGAACAGTCTGGTGGCTATCATGAAAAAGCCAGTAAACTGATTCTGGGCGGGCCCATGATGGGCTTTACCCTGCAGACAGATCATCTGCCAGTCACCAAGGGCAGCAACTGTATCCTGGTTGAGAACAGCGAAGAACAAATGACACAGGCCATGCCCTGCATTCGCTGTGGCGCCTGCGCGACGGCCTGCCCTGCCCAGCTTTTACCTCAGCAACTGTACTGGCATGCCAGTGCAAAGAACTTCGATATGGTGCAGGACTATCACCTGTTTGACTGTATAGAATGTGGCTGTTGTGCACATGTCTGTCCGAGTAACATTCCACTGGTACAGTACTACCGCTTTGCCAAAACAGAAATCTGGAACCATGAACGGGAGCGCATCAAGTCGGATCACGCCAGGGTAAGACATGATTTCCGCCAGGCACGTCTCGACAGAGAAAAGAAAGAGCGTGAAGAAAAACTGCGCAAGAAGAAAGAAATGCTGGCAAAGAAAAAGCAGGCCGAAGCCGCTAAACAGGCCGAGGGTGAAACTGTGGCTGTAGACCCTAAAAAAGCCGCCATTGAAGCGGCAATGAAACGCGTACAGGAAAAAAAGGCCGCTCGAGAGGCCACTGAAAGCGACTCAACGAAATCGAACAACAACTCCTCCACCGAACAGCAATAGGATACGTACTGACCATGCAATTCAAAACCGCCACCTCACCACATATCGCACAGAACAATAGTGTGCAGGGGGTGATGTTCAAGGTACTACTGGCCATGGTGCCGGGCACGATTGCGATGATTGTATTCTTTGGCTGGGGTGTACTGATTAATATTCTACTGGCCAGTGTCGTCGCACTCAGCTGTGAAGCCCTCATGCTATGGCTTCGCAAACGTCCGATCATGCCCTATCTAACTGATGGCAGCGCCCTGCTTACGGCCTGCCTGCTGGCACTCGCACTGCCTCAGCTGGCACCCTGGTGGTTAACCATGATTGGCACCGCATTTGCGATCATAGTTGCCAAACACCTTTACGGCGGCCTCGGCTTCAACCCGTTCAACCCCGCAATGGTGGGTTATGTGGTGGTTATTATTTCCTTCCCACGGGAAATGACCCAGTGGGTACCGCCACTGTTAGAAGACTATACCCTGCTCAGCTTTACAGAAACTGTAAAAGTCATTTTTAGCGGTGAGCTACCACTAACCTACACCTGGGACGCCGTCACTATGGCCACGCCACTGGACACGGTTAAAACACAGCTGGGGCTGGAGCTAAGCATCAATGAAATAGAAACACATAAGCTCTATGGCCCGATGTTCGGTGCAGTGGGTGGTTTTGGCTGGGAATGGGTAAATGGTCTGTTTCTGGCAAGCGGACTGTTTCTGGCCATTCGTGGCATTATCGACTGGCGCATCCCGGCCGGCGTCATTATCGCTTTGCTAGTACTGTCAAATACATTTGCCCTGTATGACTATGCCTCCTTCACGCCACCTACTTTCCATCTTTTTAGTGGTGGCATTATGCTCGGTGCATTCTTTATTGCCACCGATCCGGTATCTGCGGCAACCACTACCAGAGGCCGCTGGCTCTATGGTATTGGCATTGGCGTATTTATTTTTATTATTCGCACCTGGGGCAGCTATCCCGATGGCATTGCCTTTGCTGTACTACTGATGAATATGGCTGCACCTCTGCTCGATTACTACACCATGCCTCGAGCGTTTGGTCATCGCTGGAATGAATTTCCTCATCACCATAAAGAGCATGATGATGAATCATAATCGCTACATTCTGGTCAGTGGCCTGATCCTGGGACTGTTTGCTGTGATTGGTACCGGCCTGGTGGGTATTACGCATGATTCGACAATTGAGAAAATTGCCGAAAATGAACGCCTGGCACTGCTCAGAAAACTCAATCAGATTTTGCCACAGAGCGAGTATGATAATGACCTCTTGCATACCACTATTCAGATTGAGGCCGATGGCCGCATCGGACAGTCTGAACCATCAACGGTATATATCGCACGAAAGCAGGGAAATATCAGCGCAATGATATTTCAGGTGATTGCACAGAAAGGATATAGTGGCGAAATCAAGATGCTGGTAGGTGTCAATATAGACGGTAGTCTTGCAGGCGTACGTATCGTTAGCCATAAGGAAACTCCCGGGCTTGGCGATGCTATAGAAATAGAACGCAGTGAATGGGTGCTTGGATTTGATGGCAAGTCACTGGAGAACCCAGCAGAGAAAGACTGGAAAGTAAAACGTGACGGTGGTGTATTTGACCAGTTCACCGGCGCGACGATTACCCCACGAGCTGTGGTGCAAGGAGTACACCTGTGTCTGGTATACTTCAACAGGCATAAACAGGATCTTATCAACCAGTACAACAAACAGGCGCAGACAAGCCAGTCACTATGAGCGATAGCAATTACAACGAAATCAGCAAGAACGGGCTGTGGAACAACAATGTTGCCCTGGTACAGCTGCTTGGCCTGTGCCCTCTGCTGGCAGTGACCGGTACGGTGATAAATGGCCTGGGGCTGGGTATTGCAACGCTGCTGACACTGGTGCTCTCGAATGGAACTGTTTCCCTGATTCGACACTGGGTTCGCCCGGAAGTCAGGGTGCCGGTTTTCGTGCTGGTCATCGCCTCGGTGGTGACAGCGATCGAGCTATCCATGAACGCCTGGCTATATGAACTGTATACCGTGCTGGGGATATTCATTCCATTAATCGTTACCAATTGCGGCATCCTGGCCCGTGCCGAAGCCTTTGCTTCAAAAAACCCGTTACTTCCCTCACTCCTTGATGGTTTGATGATGGGACTCGGCTTCACCCTGGTACTGGTCATTCTAGGCGGCCTACGTGAACTTCTTGGCTATGGCACTCTAATGAGTAATGCTCACCTGATGTTCGGTGAGATGGCACGCGACTGGACAATTGTTTTTGTTGATGATTATGCCGGTTTCCTGCTGGCGATTTTGCCACCCGGAGCCTTTATCGGTATGGGGCTTATTATTGCGCTGAAGAATGTTATCGACAAGCGACTGGAAAAATCTCGACCTGCCATTCCCGTTCAAACTGAAAACGGCAATGAAGCAACCGCCTGATATTGAATGAACAAACAGAAGCGCAGTGAAATTTTTTCTCGCCTCCGGGCGGAGAATCCCGAACCCAGGACAGAGCTTGAATACACAACGCCCTTCGAACTGCTGGTGGCAGTTGCCCTGTCGGCCCAGTCAACCGACAAAGGTGTAAACAAGGCAACACGTAAACTCTTCGCGGTTGCAAATACACCTGAAACCATTCTCAAGCTCGGTGAAACAGGGCTAAAAAATTATATAAAAACCATTGGCCTGTATAACACCAAGGCCAGCAATATTCTTAAAACCTGTAAACTGCTTATCGACAAACACCAGTCAGAAGTACCTGACGACCAGAAAGCACTGGAAGCACTACCCGGGGTTGGCAGGAAAACAGCAAATGTAATTCGCAATACCGCATTTGGTCATCCAACCATGGCGGTAGATACACATATATTTCGAGTTTCAAATCGCACACGCATAGCCCCGGGCAAGACAGTACTTGAAGTAGAAAAGAAATTACTCAAGTTTATTCCCGATGAATTCAAACTGAATGCTCACCACTGGTTAATTCTGCATGGCCGTTACACCTGCATAGCAAGAAAACCACGCTGCGGTTCATGCATTATCGAAGACCTGTGCGAGTACCGCCAGAAGAATGTAGACTAGTAAGAGACGAATACAATTATGTTTGGCAACGATAGACAACAGTTAAGGCAGATGTACCTGGATGCCTGGCATAAATTCCAGCAACAACTGCCTCTGACACCCCTCGAAGCACAGATTGCTGATGTCGTAAAAGAGCATCCTGAATATCATAATATGCTTAATAGTATAGAGCAGGATTTCCTGCCCGAAACTGGCCAGACGAACCCTTTCCTGCACATGGGAATGCATCTCGGACTGCGCGAACAACTGTCGACCAACCGGCCCAACGGTATTATTTCAATCTACCAGTCATTACTAAAAACAACCCGTAACAGTCATGAAACTGAACACAAGATGATGGACTGCCTGGGTGAAGCCATCTGGACAGCACAACGCAACAATTCGGCGCCTGATGACCAGAGCTACCTCAAGTGTTTGAAAAGTCTTATAAAATAATCTACATACACCAGACCAATACCATCTGAGATGCATTCAGCCCATCGCTATTCTGATAATTCTTTAATAATTTTTTCTCGTTAGCTGAACTTGCATTCACATCCCTGTCTAATTACTACCCCATGGTAAAAAGTGTGAACTTGTTGAGATTCCTGTTACCTAATTGCTTGTCAATTCAGAAGTATTCAGGATAGACTCAGAACCCTAAAACCAACCCACTAAAGAAGGTAACATTAAGATGACCAACCTATTTAACAAATCAATTATCGCTGCCCTGAGCTTTATGTTTGTAATGACATTCAGTCCATTAACACAGGCAGCTGAAAACCCATTTGGAATGAGCACAGATTTAACTGCACAAACCCAGGTTGCTGACAGCCATAAAGGCAAATGCGGCGAAGGCAAATGTGGCGAAGGCAAATGTGGCGGCGAAAAGAAAGGTAAATGCGGCGAAGGCAAATGCGGCGGCGACAAGAAAGGCAAGTGTGGCGAAGGCAAATGCGGCGGCGAAAAGAAAGGTAAGTGTGGCGGCGCATAAGATTCGCAGTTAATGAACTGTTCTTCACAGTTTCAAAATAACAGAAAAAGCTACCATATAAACAAGATGTTAACTTAATCTATTAATACCTTGATAAATTGATAGCTGAAGCTCCAGACTGCAAAGTCTGGGGCTTTTTTATTGCACCTGAAAATATCTTTGAAAGAGTTCATTACTATTGGCAACTATGATGTATTCATCTTTTACCCCCTGAATGCTTTTATCAGGGATCCAGCACCTTATGTCACTGGATTACCGCCACAAGCATACGGGAATAACAGAACAGGTTAGTGGTAATTAGCTTGAGCGTATACCGTATTTGCATTGGCTAGTTTGTATGTATTGCACTGCAACCTTCAGCCCTATTAAAAGATGTACAAGGTAGTCCTGCTTATAAAGCGCCTTCGCTTCGGCTTTTATATTATCGACAGACCAGGTAAAGGCCCTGGCTAAATAGAGGCTTTATATATTTGAGCTTAATTTCATCAGGGCGCCACTGCCGTCTATCTCTCTAAAAGACACCTACCAGTAAACCAGCATATTGATAAATTTGCTGCTACTTTATCTATATCATCCATAGAATTTCATTCACATATGTTGAATGTACAGGCACAGGATATATGAATAACAGTCCTCTTCTACTCAATATACTAGAAATCCTCGCAATTCTATTTGTCACATCTATCGGTATTGCGGCCATTGTCATCATTGTCATCTATATCATTGACCGTAACCAGACGGTCCATGCCATACGTAGAAATTACCCGGTTATTGGCCGTTTTCGCTACTGGTTTGAACACCTGGGAACCTTCTTTCGTCAGTATTTCTTTACTATGGACAGAGAAGAACTCCCCTTTAATCGTGCAGAAAGATCCTGGGTATACAGGGCTGCAAAAAACATTAGTAATACCGTTGCATTCGGTTCAACTCGTGATCTGAAACCAGCCGGTACTGTCATTTTTGTTAACTGCCCTTTCCCTACACTGGGTAAGGATGCTGTCAAACCCAACCCTGTCACCATAGGTGCTGGTTGCAGGCAGCCATATACAACTGATTCCATTTTTAATATCTCGGGCATGAGCTATGGTGCACTCTCTAAACCCGCGGTCATATCCTTATCCCATGGAGCCCGCAAGGCTGATGCATGGATCAATACGGGAGAAGGTGGGCTATCACCCTATCATCTTGAAGGTGGAGCCGATATTGTTTTCCAGATTGGCACCGCCAAATACGGTGTACGTGATGCGGAGGGTAATCTTTCTGATGCAAAGCTGAAAGAAGTAGCCGCACACGAACAGGTAAAAATGTTTGAAATTAAGCTAAGCCAGGGTGCCAAACCGGGCAAAGGCGGCATACTCCCCGGCGCCAAGGTAACCGCTGAAATTGCAGCTATTCGCGGTATCCCGGAGGGCGTTGATTCAATTAGCCCCAATCGACATCCCGATGTCAACTCGAACGATGAACTACTGGATATGATTTACCATATCCGCGAAGTGACCGGTAAACCTGTCGGCTTCAAGGCAGTAATAGGTGCCTATGGCTGGATAGATGAGCTCTGTGACAAGATTAACCAGCGAGGCCATGAATACGCACCCGACTTTATCACCATTGATAGTGCTGCCGGAGGCACAGGTGCAGCCCCGATGAGTCTTATAGACTATGTTGGCCTGCCCATAGAAGAAAGCCTGCCATTAGTGATTGATAAACTGCAGCAACACGGGCTTCGAAATCGCATCAAGATTATTGCATCCGGAAAACTGATCACACCTGCCGAGGTTGCCTGGGCATTATGCATGGGTGCCGACTTTATAGTGTCCGCAAGAGGCTTTATGTTTGCCCTTGGCTGTATACAGGCTTTGCAATGTGATAAAAATACTTGTCCAACTGGCATAACAACCCACAATAAACAACTCCAGCGTGGACTAGTTCATTCACAGAAATCCTGGCGTGTAACTCATTACATTCAGAATATGATTCACGAAGTTGGTGTCATTGCCCATTCCTGTGGCGTCAAATCTCCACGTGAGCTAAAACGCATACATGCACGTATTGTGCAGGCTAATGGCCGCTCGGCTTCTCTTGACGAACTCTATCCTGAAACCGGGCATGGAACTTCTATAGAAGTTGTCAGTCAACAACACTCTGCACACAATAAATAGAGAATCAGGATGAACAAGCTAATTTATCTAATGTCTGATGCCCAGGCTTTACTGCTCGAAAAAATAAAACTGCTCGACTTTACCGCACCCCTGCTGATCAGAATTTACCTTGCACCAGTTTTCATCATGGCTGGCTGGGGAAAACTAACCGACCTAGAAAGTACTGCTTACTATTTTGGTGAAATACTGGGTATGCCACTACCTGATTTAATGGCATTTCTGGCTGCCTCGACGGAATTTTTTGGAGGTATTGCTATTCTCATTGGCTTTGCAACACGCTGGTTCAGTATACCTCTGATGTTTACCATGCTAGTTGCAGCCCTTACCGCTCACTGGGGTAATGGCTGGCATGCTCTACCAGAGACCACACTTACTGTCCCCTGGGAATGGCGAACCGATCTGATTGAACAGGCCGTCGAGAGACGTGATGCAGCA
>JBFHVK010000032.1:0-14671 GCA_041589615.1 Gammaproteobacteria bacterium
AGCAAGCGAGGAAGAAATCAGTCCAGGAATTCTAATGCTTCGCAGGGTGCAGGTCGTAAGGCTCGAGACGCGGCCTGAAACAATTATCAGCAATGTATCGAAACGATAATCTTTAACCAAATAACCGGAACAGAACAGTGTTAACAACCGCAAATATTACAATGCAATTTGGCGCAAAGCCGCTATTTGAAAATGTCTCAGTAAAATTCACCGATGGCAATCGCTATGGCCTGATTGGTGCCAATGGCTGTGGTAAATCTACTTTTATGAAAATACTGGGTGGTGACCTTGAGCCTTCTGCCGGAAATGTATCAACAGATCCACAGGAACGCATTGGTAAACTTAGGCAGGATCAGTTCGCCTATGAAAAATACAGTGTAATAGATACGGTGTTGATGGGACATGAAGGGTTATGGTCGGTCAAGTCGGAAAAGGATGCAATTTATGCTAAAGCAGAAATGACTGAAGCAGATGGTATTCGTGCTGGCGACCTTGAGGCTGAATTCATGGAGATGGATGGTTATACGGCTGAAGCCCGAGCTGGTGAATTACTGATAGGTGTTGGAATACCAGTCGAGCAACACTATGGCCCGATGAGTGAAGTGGCACCCGGTTGGAAACTGCGTGTATTGCTAGCACAGGCGCTGTTTTCAGAACCGGATATTATGTTGCTTGATGAGCCAACCAATAACCTGGATATTAATACTATCCGTTGGCTGGAAGGTGTACTAAATGCGCGTAATTGTACAATGGTAATCATCTCCCATGACAGGCATTTCCTTAACAGTGTATGCACGCACATGGCAGATCTCGATTATGGTGAAATCCGTATCTATCCAGGTAACTATGACGAGTATATGCTGGCCTCAACACAGGTACAGGAAACGCTACTGGCAAACAATGCCAAAAAGCAGGCTCAACTCGCGGAGTTAAAAGCGTTTGTGAGTCGATTTTCAGCAAATGCTTCCAAATCCAAGCAGGCAACCTCACGTGCAAAACAGATAGATAAAATCAAGCTGGATGAAGTTAAGCCATCAAGTCGTAAAAACCCATATATTAAATTTGATGAAGAGAAAAAATTACATCGACTGGCATTAGAAGTAGAAGGCCTGAGTAAGGGCTTTGATGATAAAAAACTCTTTTCAGATTTCGAAATAATGGTGGAAGTAGGTGAGCGCATTGCGATTATCGGGCCCAATGGTATCGGTAAAACGACACTCCTCAGATGTTTGCAGGGAGATCTGCAGGCGGATAGTGGAAAAATTAAATGGTCCGAGAATTCTCAACTTGGTTATTATGCGCAGGATCATGCCGCTGACTTTGAGGTAGATACAAGCCTGTTTGACTGGATGAGTGAGTGGCGTAAGGCTGAAGATGATGAGCAGGTTATTCGTGGTACTCTCGGAAGATTGCTGTTCTCACAGGATGAAATCGATAAGTCAGTTAAAGTGTTATCCGGTGGTGAGCAGGGTCGTATGCTTTTTGGTAAGTTGATGCTGCAAAAAAATAATATTTTATTGATGGATGAACCCACTAATCACCTGGATATGGAGTCTATCGAGTCGCTTAATATGGCTCTGGAAAATTACCCTGGAACCTTGATATTTGTGAGTCATGACCGTGAGTTTGTGTCTTCTCTGGCAACCCGGGTTCTGGAACTGACAGATAATGGAATAGTGGATTTCCGTGGTACTTATGAAGATTATCTGGATAGCCAGAATAGTGAATCGTCTAGCCAGAAAAAAATAAAGAAGTCGGCTTAAGTTTTTTGCGAATAATAAGTTCTGTTAGTGATGACTCTAGTATGCACTAACAGAACTATTAATGGCATTTGTCACGAAGTTGCCTATCGGCGTCGAGTTGAAGGCTTACTCTCATCAATATCATTTTGTACCTGCTGTGTGCTTCTCTGGTAGACAACTTCTCTGCCCATAACATTTCCCACATAGGCAATGCCGCTTTCTGTAGGCCTTAGCTTGCACTTTGTGCTATGTATGCCCTCTCCAATAACAACTTCAATTTGATCAACTCGTTTGCTGTAAACAACTACATTTAATGTCGTTTCACTATCAGTTGCTAGTATGCTTATAGTTTCGTTATTCATTGGTGTGACTACCTGAATTGTATGAAGTATGCAGTATACGCCTGATAATAAAAAGTAGCGAAATATAAATCCAGTTTATGATAAGTAGTAGGTATTATTTATGATTAAGATATTTGGTGGTGTATGAAGTGTATGGCGTATACTTTAATAAATAGAAATTGAACTACGGAATGGAGAAATGTCGTGTTAATTGAGGATGAAGTCGAGAGAATTCAGGAGTTTGTGGAAAGAGAGAACTTCCATGCGGCTATTAATATTGCGATATCTGCGCTAAATGAATGTCGTAGAAATAACAATCAGGAAGGCTGCCGCTATTTTATACAGGTGATTAAAGATATAGTTATTTCAATGGAAAAGCTATATCTGCCGTAAGAAGGCTAATATGTCATCAGGCGGTAATGATTGTAAGTAATACAAGAGTTTCTACTGCAAGCCAGCTGGCAAAAAAACCACCAAGCGACAACAGGCCTGCCATTCCGCTAATTGCCATAAGCCATGTGAAAATGATATTGATACCGGGCATAATAGTAGTCTCATCATGAAGTATTAGTAGATGCTGTATGACGCTATTTTATCTCGTATGTAATGATTCAACTGTTAAAGAATGTTAATTCGAGACAGATGAATCCATAAGTTAGCTCTGTGGAAAGCAAATGATCGATATAGCCCTGTTTCCAATTCCAGAATGTGTTTCGTTTCCAGGTACAGTATTTCCACTTCATGTGTTCGAGCCGCGTTATCGTGAGATGGTTCACTACTGTATACAAAATGATATGCCGATGGCAGTCTGCCATACGAAGAAAGTTATTCACTCAGTGAAGGCACACCAGGAAATATCTGAAATATTGAGCAGTAACCAGTCGACCTATAAGCCACATTCCGTGTTTTCAGCCGGTAAGTGTGAGCTGGTGGAAGTGCTTGAGGATGGGCGTATGATTATAAATGTATATATCGATGAACGTTATCAATGCGTTGAGGAAGTACAGACTTTACCTTTCAGGATTTGTAAATGCGAATTATATGAAGATTTTCCTGATAATGATCAATCAGATTTATCGAATCGTCTCCAGGACGATATAATTAGACGCTTACTGGAATTAACCGAGAAGAATGAAAATTCGTTAAAAATTATAAGCTCTCAACGATGGCAGGGAATGAGCCCCATTGATTTTAGTTTTGAGATGCTCTCACTGATTAAGCCTGAGGCAGATATAGCTCAGCAGATGCTCGAAATGCGTTCTGCAAATGAACGTATGCAAGCATTGCTGAACTTGTTGAGCTAAGTTGCTTTTCCCGTTGCTTAATCCTGCTTGCCTGTAAGAGCTTCATAGAAAGCATTGCCAATAATCTGGTGTACTCGTGCTGTAGGGTGAATTTCATCAAAGAAGATAAACTGGTTAGCCATTGCACCCATATGGCAATCTGGATGAAACTCCAGAAGAGCAGTGCTAAAGCAGGCGTCACTATTATTGATGAATCCAAGTTGATCTGAGTTTTTTAACAGCTTGTTGAAATACTTGAGTAAGTCAAATTCTGTAATATCAATATCCTGTAATTTATCTAATCGAGTCTTTAGGCGATGTAGCGATACACGGTAATACTGGCTAAGTTTGCGGCTAGTTTTAAGGGTTTGTTGATTTCCAGTGGCAGCTGCAATGAGATTTGTTTCAGGTATCATAGAAATATCTGGTGCATTAACCAGCAGAAATGTTTCGGCACCAGCACTGGATAGTGTTTCGATAGCCGAAAAGACTCTATCTACAGACAGGTCGATCTGTTTTCTTGCCTCGTCGATATCTGCAAAATCACGTACAGAACGGACGTCATTGCCACCAATAAAGATCACATAAAGAGCGTCTTCTGGTGCAGTATAACCGTGATTAACCTGGAAACTAATTATCTGTGTATCCAGATCAATTGCTTCATAGCCATAGGCACTCGCTCCGGCTACAGCATAGTTGGCACCTGTGGCCACACCTATAAGATGTAGAGATGGCTGTGCAGAGAGATTGAGGCGCGATCCAAGAGTTTCTACAGCGACGGGGCCATTGCTGACTCTATTCATGTAGTAGGGTAAAGGAAAGTCACCCAGTACAGATGCTAGATTGCCCGTGTCTGACAGGCTGTCACCAAAAACGTACATTCGGCTATAACTGGTATCTGCAATTGCAATATTAAGCAGGCTGAAGAATAGTATTATTGATAGTAGGGAAGATTTAAGCATGATATGTCTCCTTTTTAATTTTGGCCGGGTCCTGAATGGCCACCTGAATGGCTATAAGGATAATATTATAGATATTCTATGAAGTCATCCGGTAGCAGTGATAATGTAAGCTATTTAGCGATCAATTAGATAATATCTGGTGATGATTTTAAATTAGTGGATTAAAATAAAAGACACTTATATGAGGTTGGATTTATGGGTTCAAGAAAACCTATCCTTGACAGATATGCCAGGACTGATGACGGTAAACTGATTCTTGATATAGCCGCAGATAAAGTCGAAGATTTATATAATAACTTCGATAAGCATACACCATATGGCCGAAAAGAACTGGATCAGGATTTAGCTGATTACTTGACAGATAGTGTTAGTGAAATGGGAAAAGCAGATTTTATTATTCAGTTCAGGCTTGCAAATTCTGCTGATAATACTATTCAGGAAAGGGTAAAGGCGAGTATTAACAGTTATTTCTGCTATCTCAAGGAGCTAGAGATCAGGGGTTGGGTGAGTATGCGTCGTTCCTCCTATATACTATTTATGATTGGTATTATCATACTGATTATATCGGTATGGTATGGTGAACAGTCTTCGGGTAAGGAGAGTGTTGTGTCACATGTTTTCTCTGAGGGACTGACAGTAGCTGCCTGGGTTTCATTATGGAATGCTATTGCTACATTCCTTATTAACTGGGCGCCACATCGTAAAAAGATCAGGCTCTACCATAGAGTCGCATCGGCAGAAATTGTCTTCCATGAAAAGTAGTAAATGGTGGTGTCGCTATGAATGATGAGAATATAAACAATAGTTGTTCGATAGTCTCAGATGTAAATACATCAAATCTTGTTGTGGTGTCCCTGACGACTGAAAACAGGCTGGAAAATTATCTTCAGGCTATGCAACTCGCCAATAAAGAGGCGGAGCAACGTCTCGATGACTATATGTTGTTATCATGGTATGACAAAGATCGTGATTTTGAATCGCCTCAACACTCCAGTGAATGTCACCAGGATAGTGCTGTTCCTGGCTATGTTGATTATGGAATCAATCACGGGGCTACTCTAAAAATTGATATTGAAGACGGCCGTTTTGTTTTCTTTTATATGCCTGTCTAATGCTAATGATCTGGTATGCTTGTTATTTATATTGATTCTAATTAACCAAGTTTTATTAATATATTAAGGAAACAGGTGATGTGATATGAAAAAGCTGATTGTTTTGCATTTCGTGATTTTTATGATCTCGTGTTCATCCAGTTATACACCTGACGAAAAGGTGCTGGCCTATAAAAAAGATATGAATCTGTCACAGGCTATAGAAGTTTTGCAGAAAAGTTTGTGGGGTGATGATCAGTCACAGGGTGTCTGTGGTTCACGTGGATTCTGGTATGATAATCAATCCGGTATGCAGGTGCATGAAAAGGGTGTTTCATTGCTTGCGCACAAACGTGGAAAGATTCTATCTAGAAAGCCTCAGCAGATTGGCGAGGTTATTGTCTTCGAGAAACAGTATTTTAAATATGAATTTGAATTCGAAAAAGTAAATGCGATAAATATCTATGATGATCCATTGCTGCTACCAGTATTTCCCGAGTGCAACATAAAGGATAAAACAAAAGACTATTATATAATCGATTTATATGTTGATGATCTGAATAATATCAAGTTTATTGTTTATCAGGATGATTTTGATAAAACAATGGCAGCACTGATGATTATTTTTGAAGGTAAGTCATTTATGCTGCCATAGGTTCGCGCTGATAATGAAGTATGCGTCCTTTACAGCGTACGTCATCAGCCCCTTCAACATTAAAGTAATCGAAATTATGTGTGTAGCCAAGCGCAATCATTTCACGGGTGAATTTGGCACGGTTTCCACGATTTGGATCGACTATCATTACTTCTACATTCGAATTGGAGTGTGTGCTAATGAACTGGGAAACAAGCTCCGCGTGTGCCGGTTCGTATAAAATATCACTGCCAATAATCAGGTCGAATTCTCCTAACAGAGGATTTCTGTTTTCCCAGTTACCAGCGTCGAATTTTATGGGTAACAAATTGTTGTTGGCAATATTTTGGTCCATGAATTCTCTGGCGAGAGGGTGGTAGTCGCTGGCTGTGATATCTATACCCATGTTGTGAAGCACTATACTTGAGAGGCCAATTCCGCAGCCTATTTCCAGTACGCGTTTACCCTTGAGGTCAGATAAGCAGACAGTGCTTGCCAGTACACGTGCAGATGGCCAGACTATGCCAAATAGTGGCCAGCTTGCAGAAGAAATTCCTAGCGCTTCTGCTTTTTGCTCATCATCATTGAACTGCTGCCTATCTTTCAGAGAGCGTATGTCATATTGAATGTTGTTTATCGAAATGATTTCATGCTTAACTGAGTATTTATTCAAATTTTTTCCGTTAATGTAAAAAACTAGCCTTTACAGTCTATTTTTTAGGTTTACGTGCAGCGTAACTGGAGTAACCTTTTGCGGTTCGAGTATTCAGGTTTTCAACGAAATCCTGAGCATGTTGCGTGACATCTTTAAGCGAGCCTGCTCTGATGCAGTCTATCGTTGATTTTCCATATTCGACGATATAATGGTACCAGTCACCATCGGGCATGCCCTCCGGAGGGGTCGTCTTTTCTATACTGGCAACGCGGTATTTGTGAGCAATGACGTCGTCTTTCATTTGTGTATTCATCTATCTCTCCTTTCGCGTGTATGTTTTCGTGCGGTTGCAGCATTCAGGATGAAATCTTTGAAGACTGATGAATCAATTACATAACAGGTTTTAAATTATAAAAACCGGCCTAAAACATAAAAAACAGACTGATAGAATGAAGAAGTCCAGCCGAGTTTTAATGTTTGAGTGGCAATAATTAAGTATTGCCGCTGTGAAAGGGTGTGCAAATAATAATGCACTGTAATATTTTAATTATACACGAAAAAGCCATGTAAAGGTTTACAGAATTGAAATTAACTTGCTAATTGGTTAAAAACGACAAAAATGGCAAGAAATAACTATTAAAGGTGTATGTAGGCATGAAATTTTTTCATTTGATACTAAAACCATGAAGATATAGTGTCTATAAGTGACTTCCACCATCCGGCTTTCGGTACTTCTATCTGTGTGGCATCGACGCTTAGATCGAAAAAACCAGCAGGTAGTGGAGCACTATAGGGCGCTATACCAGCATCCTCTACTCGGGCAAATTCGCCTTTATCAAGTTCAACCATACCGGCTTCGTTTGTCAGGTTAATGCCTCCATCAGTTACCGCTACAGATGTACCTGTTAGTTGTCCACAGTCAGTCTCACAGTAACGAACCGTATAGTCTGTGCCTCGAATACCAATGCTGGCAATGCTGGTTCTGGAGATAAATTTACTCTTGTCATACTGTCCAATTTTACCTGTCACGATGCGTGCAGCACCCGTAATCAGTGTGGTGATTGCCTGACCAGTTCTATCAATAAGGCTGCTTTTCTCATTTGGTGAAGCACCTGGTTTAACTGTAGAGTCCGGTAGAATAAATTTATCCAGACTAAATTCGGTGTTTGGGCCAAGTTCAAATAAGCTGCCATCAAGCATTTTCATCTGGGTGATGGTGTTTTCGGAGGTTATAAGCTTATCACCTGAATAAAGTTCTGCATCATTGTGTGCATCGAGCGCTTCATTGTTCCTGATAATGTTAACAGTACCTTGCTTAATATATATATGTCCAACTTCTTCTAGAGTAGCTTTTTGAGGTGCAGGCTCAACTTCCGGAGTGGGGAGGTAGTCGGGCAACATGAGGCGCGAACCAGGTATTAGCCTGTCCGGGTTATTTTTTCTAAAAGCGTGAGGATTGGTAGATACAATGCTTTTAACTTCATAAAGTAATTCCTGGCTATTACCACTAAATCCCTGTTCAATTATAATTTTTATTGCCGAGTCACCTGGCTGAACTATGTAGTCTGCAGCTATTGCCTGTGTGCTCGTTAATATCAATAAAATAGTACTAATTTTCTTTAACAGATTCATGATCTATGCTCGGGGTCAATTTTTTTGGAATATATTTAGAGTGATCACATATAATTATGTGGCTTCCAGTGTGTTATAGTATATATAAAATTAATTATCTGAAGTGCAAGAAATTGTAAAGTTTTCTGGTTTATTGTATGTGTAAATTGCTGATTGACTGGTTTCCATCAGATGCTGCGATTGATCTTATTAAGTTGAATCATATAGATGATCAGCAGATACAGGCCTGCCTTGACTATCTGAAGAAACAGACTGAATTGAGGCATATAGACGATGTGGAAGGTTATGATAACTGGAATACATTTTTTATCATGTTTTGTATTAAGGCAAATTCTCCTGTTAAGCCACCCACTTCTTCAAAGCTACAGTAAATGATCACATATTATTATGCTGCAATTTGTTGATGTCTAATGGGTTTAAATAATGCTAGAAGTAATGGTAGTAATGTCATATTTGCAAGTAATGCAATAAGCATGGCAAAACCGGTTAGCAGACCAAAATATATCATTGGCATAAAATTCGATAATGCAAGAATTGAGAATCCCAGTGTAATAGTGACTGTTGTATAGTACATGGCTCGTCCGATGCTCTGGTGGCAGCGCTTTATAGTTGCCCAGTAATCATGGTCTGTTTCGAATTCTTCCTGAAAACGATGCACATAGTGAATGGTGTCATCAACGGCTATACCTATGCATATGGCAGCGATGGTGATGGTCATTATATCTAATGGTATACCAGTTGCTCCCATGACGCCGAGTACCATTGCGGCAGCTATCATATTTGGAATGATCGCCAGAACGGCAATGTATGTCGATCTGAACAGAACTGCGAACATTAATAATATCGCCAGGAAAACCACACCTATAGTTAGAATCTGTGATTTAAACAGACTCTGTAACATATTATTATACAGAACAACCATGCCGCTCAGGTTTATCTGTTTCTCATCCAGGTTAAGCTGTGTTGTTAGCTGATGCTGTATTTTTTCCAGTAGCTCCTTGCGATTCAGGTTTTTATCGGATTCATATACGCGAATCGAAAAGCGAATCTGGTTGCCATCTTCTTTCATATAAGGAGTTAGCAGGGCGGCTCTTATATCTTCAGGCAGGCGCTTGTAGAAGATGGACATGAAAAAGTCACTCATGTCGTCACTGTCTTCTAGTCGGTCTAACATTGAGATTGTTGTATCAATAGAAACTACTTTTCCTGTTTCTGGTAGTGCATCCAGTAAATTATGTATTTCACGAACCTGGCGTAATCGATTGTTGTTAAACCAGTAGCTAGTTGCTGTAATGCCTGCTTCTTCTTCGTTGAATTCAAGTTCAAACTCTTCTGCCAGTTCATCATACTCTTCTTCAGTTTCATCTTTCTCGAAGAATGAATGGGGAGCATCTATGATGACATCTAATGGGGTAGTTCCACCAAGTTGTTCATCGATGAGTTTCATACCCTGGTATATTTCGGTATGTTCCTTGTAGTAATCAATAAAACGATTTTCCACACTGAGCAAACTAATACCGAGAATACTGAAGACAATCATTGCAGAGAAACTTATTAACGTGGTCTTGCGATGCCTGTTTATGAATTCTGCAAGATAGGCGGTCACGGCACCCGTTGTGTCTCTTAACTCTGCTGGGTTGCCGGGTTTTAATAACAATAAAATGGCAGGGAACAGGGTGAAACTCAGTATAAACGCAATGCTGATTCCAATGACCATCATCCAGCCAAAGTCGATTACCGGACGTATATCACTCACAATAAGAGATGCAAAAGCGACCATGGTAGTGATGGCTGTATAGAAGGAAGGTTTAAACTTGGAGTTTATTGCTTCCTTAACCATGCTGTATTGATCGCTCTGTGGATTATTTGCATGTAATTCACGGTATCGAACAATAATATGGATGCAGAGTGAGAGAGTGATTATAAGTAGTAGTGAAATGAAATTAGACGAGACAACCGTCACTCTCCATTCAAGCGCTCCCAGTAAACCAGTCATTACAATGCCTGAACTAAGGCAGATCAGCATGGGGAAAATTACCCAGCGAGGTTTTTTAAATGATACTGCCAGTATTAACATGATAAAAAGAATAACGGCAACTCCAAATGTCTGTAAGTCATTCTCGATGTAGGCAATGGAGTCGGCAGTAATCATGGGAACTCCGCCCAGATAAAGAGTAGCCTCTTTTCTATGCTCATCCATAATGCGGCGCACGTCTGCTATGAGTCTGCTTTCTTCATCGAGAAGTGCCTGGATATAGTGCTTGAACTCACTTGATACCTGGTTCAGCTGCCTGGCTTCATCTTCATTGAGCGGTTCGGTAAGCTGCTTTTCCCTGAGGCTGTTTCGCTGGTTGAGAAGTGAGTGGTACTTCTCATCTCGCTGCAGGTTTATCTGGATAGCGGTGGTTTTACCTGTGTCGCTAATAATCAGGTTTCTATATAGAGGGCTGGACAGTAATTCACGGCGTGCCATCGATATGTCTATGTCCGGGGTTTCCAGGGTGCGCACGTTCTCACTTAGTTCGGATAGAGTCATTGGTGGGCTTTCGATGAGTGGAACATCGAGCAGGCTGGTGACTTTTTCTACCCTGTTAAGCTTTTTTAATTTATCTCGAAGTTGCTTCAGGTCATGACGAGAAGATTCACTGAATAAATCCTGTGTCGGTGTATAGGTGATAATAAGAAAGTCATCCGAACCGTAACGTGCCTTGATTGAGCGGTAATATTTCAATGCCTGGTCATTTTCCAGAACCAGTGAATCTGCTGAGGCATCCAGTTTGAAATCTTTCATCTGCATGGCAAATAACAGGATAACTAACAGATTTACGATGATGGTTGTAACGGGGTGTTTAAGAATGATTCTTTCGTATAGGGCAGATAAAGACTGAAGCATGTGTGGGCCTGAATTATTATTGTGCGGCTAATGTATATTAAATAGCGGGTGAATGGAATCATCCACTTTGGGCACTCATTATGAGGCTATATCCGCGAATTAGTCAGCTTGTGAGATTATTGGCATACCGCACTCAGTGATTTACAGCTCAAAATGTGTGCAAGAGCACATTTTAAGTGCGTTTCTTGCGCTTTATCATATATCTTTAATGATTTTATCTTATGATTAAAGGTACTAAAAACAGGTGGTTAACCATAAGATCTCGAATTTTCGTGATTGGCATAAAGATTGAAAGACCATGTCTGGCTATAAACTGGTCTGTTAATCTTAACAAAGAGGAATCATGTCTACTATTACAGGTGTCCCCAGGCGGCCGGTTGTGCTGATTATTATGGATGGCGTTGGCGTTAATCCAGGCAAGCAAAACAATGCGGTTTTAGAGGCACCCACGCCAAATCTGGATAATTACTTTTCTCATTACCCTCATACTACGCTCAACGCGTCAGGGCCAGCGGTAGGCCTGCCGGACGGGCAGATGGGGAATTCTGAAGTGGGTCACCTGACACTCGGTGCGGGTGAGATCATTCGTCAGGACATGGTGCGTATTAATGATGCGATCGAGTCGGGAGATTTCTTTGAAAATCCGGTGTTGAACCAGGCACTGGATAAAGCAGCTGGGATGAATCGCCCTGTGCATCTGTATGGCCTGGTTTCAGAAGGTGGGGTGCATAGTCATATTAACCATCTCTATGCACTACTCACAGCCTGTAAACGAAAAGGCGTAAAACCGCTGTTACACATGTTTACTGATGGCCGGGATACTGCGCCACAGTCTGCATTAAAAATTTTACCCGAGCTGGAAAGAAGGCTGGCAGATGCAGCTGGTTCAATAGGCAGTATCTGTGGTCGCTTTTATGCGATGGACAGGGATCAGCGCTGGGAGAGAACTGAGCTAGCATGGCGAGCATTAATACACGGCAAAGGTGAGTCTGCAGAGACAGCCACAGATGCTATTAGTGCGGCCTATTCTGCAGGGGTCACTGACGAGTTTATCAAGCCAACCTTGCTACCGGTCTTCGAACCCATGTTGAACGATGATGTGGTGATTAGCTTTAATTTCCGCAAAGATCGTCCAAGGCAACTGGTCGCAGCTCTAAGCAAGGCAGGTTTCACCGGTTTTGATCGTGGTGAAGCGGCGTTACCCGAGGTGACCTGTATGATGCCATACAGTCGCGCGGACCAGCTGCCCTGCCTGTTTGATTCAGAGCGGCCACAAACCACACTTGGCAAGGTGATTAGCACTCTGGGGCTGGCACAGTTTCATTGCGCAGAAACGGAAAAATATGCTCACGTTACCTATTTTTTTAATGGAGGCCGTGCTGAGCCTTATAGTGGTGAAACCCAGTTACTGATACCGTCGCCAAAGGTTGCAACCTATGACCTGAAACCACAGATGAGTGCCCATGAGGTAGCAGATGCGGTTATTGAGGCTATGAATAAAGGCTTTTATAGTTTTATTGTGGTTAATTTTGCTAATGGCGATATGGTGGGGCATACCGCAAAACGTCACGCGGTACTGGCTGCAGTAAAATCGCTGGATGAAGAAGTGGGTCGAGTGCTTGCTTCAGCTGAGA
Organism: Gammaproteobacteria bacterium; assembly: GCA_041589615.1. GTDB lineage: Bacteria > Pseudomonadota > Gammaproteobacteria > SZUA-229 > SZUA-229 > SZUA-229. The sequence goes on from JBFHVK010000032.1 coordinate 12,868, forward strand.
GTACTGGCTATTCGGTGGTATTAACGGCAGATCATGGAAACTGTGAAGAGATGGTTGATCCAGCGACAGGCGAGCCTCATACCCAGCATACAACGTACCCTGTACCCTGCCTGATAATGGATGAATGTAACTGGACGCTTTCCTGCAATGCAGGTTTGTCAAATGTTGCCCCAACAGTGCTGCAATTGATGGGGATACGAACACCGCAAAGCATGACCGCACATTCGATGCTGCTTAAATCATACCCTCGTGAACAAACCAGTCCTGTTAATCATGGCCGTAGCGATACCCTTAAAGGTGTTGCGTAAATAGTTAGTTAACTGCTCGTAAAACAGGTAGCGGCTTATACTTTCCGGGGTTATATTCCCGGCTACTATTCTAGACAGGTATTTAATTGCTTTACTCTTATCGCCGGCTAATTTGATTATATAGTGGGTTACTATTCAGGATCTTGATGCTGGTTTAAACTACAGAAGTTAAATCTTGAATCTTATGGGTGCAGGAGTATGAAAGTTTTACTGTCGAAGATCTATGTTGTAGTCGCTATAAGTCTGTTCTTCTATTCAAGTCTTTCCAGAGCTGAAACCGTTGAGCAGTTGCTAGCTGCCGCGGATGAGCCTGAAGGCGTTGTATTTGAAGTCGTTAGTGGAGATAAGGGGCTTTTAAAATCTTTATTACCTTCGATCATAAAAGACATACAACGATTGCGACAGCGCTATCCAGAGCTCCCTGTTGCAGTTGTTACTCATGGTAGTGAGCAGTTTGCCCTGTTGAATAAGAATAGAGATAAGTCTGCAGAGACACACAGTCTGGTTAAGCAGCTGATATCACAACATCAGATTGAGGTACATGTATGTGGTACCTATGCAGGCTGGAAAGGTTATGATGAAGAAGATTTTCCAGATTATGTAGATGTCGCTGCAGCCGGTCCGGTACAGATTAATGATTATGTGAAGCTCGGTTACAGTGTTATCATCCTGCCCTGAAACAACGGTATTATAACTACATCATAGAGTCTGCTATTCAGGATTTTACCCCATAGGCAGTTATGCCCAAATGATGAATACTTGCCCCACCCAATAACTATAAATGGTCGGGCAAATGAATAATCAGACTCCCCTTTTCAGTAATGAATGTATATCAGCGAATCACCAGAGCATAGAGTGCGCCACTCGTTCCCTTAAGGCTTTATCGCATCCACTTAGATTAAAAATTCTTTGTGTACTTCGTGATACAGAAATCAGCGTTTCAGATATCACTGATCGAGTTGGTACGTCTCAGAGCAATATTTCTCAGCATCTGTCTATGTTAAGGGATAAAGGAATATTGCTATCACGCAAGGAATCAAATCAGGTTTATTATCGTGTTAGTGACAGCCGGACCCTTGAGCTAATTCAGCTGATGTGTGATGTTTATTAGTTTTGTGTGATAGTAAAACTGTATATTAACTAATCTGCATTAGGTTAGCAGTAAAGGTATAGTCTAGCTCTACGGGAGTCGCTGTTGATGCTTGTTATGACAGATAGCATTCTGTTACTCCCTGCTTGCCAGACTGAAGTTCGAACTCAGATTAAGAAAAAATATGTGTCAGAGAGGTCACTCCTGTGGGGGATCGTTCACTCTCTGGCACATTAACTGTAAAAGCAGTGTGTAAACATGAAATACTGTATATGAATTAAGAGCCGTAAAGTTCTTTATATGGTGTTTCGAAAAATGCTTTTGCGCCGCCATATAGAAAGAAATAATTTTTATGGTTTTTCTGTTTCAGATAGTACTGTAACCAGCGAACCTGTTCACCAACAGC
>JBFHVK010000033.1:0-14592 GCA_041589615.1 Gammaproteobacteria bacterium
AATTCCAGCAGGAACAAGGGTGAGCAAGCTTACCATCTGTAAAGCAGTTGTGGCATCTGCCCCTCTTCCCCGGTGAAATTGTTTTATTAATCTGGGAGAAAATGCCTGGACAAAACCATAACCAATAATCCAGAATGCCAGGAAACTACCAACCTGTGTATATTCCCAACCAAGACTACTTGTAAGAAACAAAGGTAAACCAACTACAAACCATACATCTCGAGAACCGAATAAAAACAACCTGGCCATAGATAACCAGTTAATACGAGGTGACTTTGCGAATAAATGCCTGAATTTACTTTTCTTACTAACCTTACCAATTTTCGCAGGTAATAAAAAAAGAGTCAGCAAAAATACTGTGAACAGGCTGCCTGACAATACATAAAGCGCACCCTGAAACTCAAATAGTGATAATAATAATCCACCTAGAAAAAAACCCACGCCCTTAAGTGTATTTTTTGAACCGGTTAATATTGCAACCCATTTGAAGAGACGTGACTCATTGTCCAGCTCAGAAGAATGAGCAGGCATCATCAACTTAACGCTAGCTTTGGCACTCATTTTATTCAGGTCTTTCGCAATACCTGACAGCGCCTGAGCAGCCATCACATAAACAACACTCAGAAATTCAGCCGGAACACTTAGCATTAGCAGTGCAAAAACCTGCAATAGCATTCCTGAATACATCGTTGTATTCAAACCAAATCGAGAACCTAGCCAGCCACCAAGTAAATTAGTAACAATACCAAAAAACTCATAGAACAAAAATAATGAGGCAATTGTAAGCGGTGTATAACCAAGCTGGTGAAAGTACAGCACAACCAGCATACGGATCGCACCATCTGTAAGAGTAAATCCCCAGTAAGCTCCGGTTACAACCGCGTAATTCCTGAGACTATGGTTAGCAGTCATAGCTTAAAGTTGTTGTGCAACAAACTGGGTCAGTTCCATCATACGGTTAACATAACCCCATTCATTATCATACCAGGCCAGTACTTTAACCTGGGTATTATCTATAACCATAGTCGATGGCGCGTCAATGATACTGGAGCGATTATCATTGGTATAATCAACAGAAACCAGTGGTCGAGTTTCATAACCGAGTATATTCTTAAGCGACTTCTCGGATGCCTGCCTGAATAACTCATTTACCTCTTCAACAGTTGTGCTACGACTTGCTTCAAAAACGAAATCAGTTATTGACGCATTAGTAAGTGGCACTCTAACAGCTAGTCCATTGAGTTTCCCATCCAGTTCGGGAAATATTTTTGTAATAGCTTTAGCAGAACCCGTGGTAGTTGGAATGAGAGAATTCCCGCAGGCTCTTGCACGACGCAGGTCACTATGCCCTTTATCAATAATCGTCTGTGTATTGGTAATATTATGAATCGTTGTCATACAACCATGTCTAATACCCAGGCTTTCATTCATTACCTTAACAACGGGCGCGAGACAGTTTGTGGTACATGAAGCCGCAGTAATAATATCATGCACATCATGCTTGTATTCTGCATGATTCACACCATAGACTATATTTAAAGCGGGGTCAGGTACAGGCGCCGAGACAATCACTTTTTTTACACCCTGGGCAAAATACGGCTGCAACTGTTCCACCGTTTTAAACTGTCCACTACACTCAAGCACAATATCAATCTGATGCTCAGCAAGATTCATTTCCGCTGGAGAACCATGCTGGCTAAATGTGATTTCCTGCCCTGCGACACTAATGACATTCTCAGCCGCAGTAATTTCCCCCGACTTCCACGAACCATGCACTGAATCAAATTCAAGCAGATGCGCATGGCAGCTTGCATCTCCTTTGATCTCGTTTATGTGTACGATATCAAACCCATCGAGATCCCAGCCTGCACGCAAGCCCAGTTTACCCATACGTCCCAGACCATTAATGGCTACTCTAACTGTCATGTATATTTCCTGCTAATTACAGGCCTGAAGCGGCCTGTCTTTCATAGTATTAAGCTGTTTAGTGTCATTTTTATAGGGCAGCTGCTGACTGATTCCCTTAACTGTTTCTAACAATACGTGCTGGACCCAGTCAGGCAGGTTTTTATTAATACGGTAATAGACCCATTGCCCCTGTTTTCTTGATTCCAGTAACCCCGATGACTTTAGTTGCCCTAGATGCCTGGATATCACCGGCTGCTGTTCATCTAGTGCATGCATTAGTTCACACACACATAATTCCTCATGCTGGTAAAGCAGCATTACCGCTCTCAGTCGCATCGGATGGGACATTGCTGAATAAAAATCATCTGCCGCAACAATCATATACATACCTTTTTTCATATATACGTTATATGATATATTCATTAATGGAGGGCTACAAGATAAAAATATATATTAAATACACTATTTAGATATTTATGATCAGATTTGCCTGCCGCCCCACTATCTAGCTGATACTTACATGCTTTTTGTACTAGATTGAATGGATTGCAATGTGATTGATTGAATATCCTTGAGGGAGTCCTCAATTTTTTTGATAAGTATATTCCACTGTTTTTTATGCTCCTTCATTTTAACAATAGCCAGCCTTGATTGGCAGTATCCTAACGCCCACAAAAGCTCATCTCTACTCTCATGCTTTATTGCGTTAGTTATTCTGTTTAATTCCTTAAAACGAGACATATATACTCTGTTATTCCAGATAACCAGAAACTAACAGAAATTCACTGACGCGACTAAAGACTAACTTTAACCGTATTACAACCATTTTCCTTGGCAACAAACAATCCCATATCAGCTTTGCGCATTAATGTTGGAAGGTCTTCATCAGGGTCAGAAACTATAGTCAACCCGATACTGACTGTGGAGGTAATAACATGTTCCTGATATTTTATTTTAACATTTTCAATTTTCTTACGAATTGACTCTGCTTTTGCTTTAGCACCATTAAGATCAGTTTCGTCCATCAGCACAATGAAACCTTCATTTCCATATCGACCCAACAGGTCACGTTCACCAAGTTCCTGCATAATTGCTTTTGAAATAGTACGATATAGTAAAGTCGATGCTTCCCTTCCTATCTTATCAACTATATCACTGAAGTTATCAATATCAACAATAAACATCGAACATTCCCTTGGCTTACCAAGCTTTTCAAGTACAGGCTTTACCTTCTGCACAAACTGTTCTCGACTGTACAGTGTAAGATGAGTAGATGGTTTATCACTTGAAAGGCGTTTTACTTCATCCTGCAAACGAGATTGCCTCAGCGCAAGCATGCTGTGAAAAACAATACTCGATGCAAGTTTTATATCATGGGTATCAAACACCATGGTTTCCCTGAACACGGTTACCAGTCCCACAGCTTTTCCATTAGAAATAACAGGCACATCCATGCGGTGTAGCGCCTCGCCCACATCAGAACCACTGCCGCTCAGGTGTGACTGCTGGCTAAGTATCGGTTCTTTTGAAGAAAAAACCTGTTTAATTCGTTGACTCGTCCAGCCCAGGGATTGTGAATGTACAAATTCGTCGTCACCATAAACAGCTATTTTTTTAATGGATTTATCCTGAAGCATACCGACTGCGGCTGCATTAAATTCCATCGCACCATTTAGAAACACAAGCATACGTTTGAACAGGGCATCTACATCAGGAATATTCTTAAGCTCACCCTGCAACTCTCTGAGAATAAGCTCCCAGTCATGAGTCACTGTGTTTTCGTTTAAAGGTAGAGTATTTATTGCCAGCTCAGGTATGATTTTCTCTTCTTCTATTTCTGATGGCAAAAGATCATCCTGATCAAATTCATGTATTATTGACGCACTCTCAAGCAGAGGCTCGATCTGCTGATTTGCACTGATAAACGCAAGCGCAATACTACTTGATAAAATAAACAGAATGGCTATCAGCGTAGTAATTTCCATGCTGGTGAAAAGCAGCAATACCGTGATCATACTAATCAGGCATATAGATGAAAGATATACCGCAAACTTAAAATGTCGTTGGTGAAGGATAACCAGCAGGCACAGACCAAGAAAATAGATAGCATCAGACATACCTGATAGCTGCGCTAATACAATATCGGCATTAGCTTCATCCTGCATTGTTGGAACACTGGTATTAAGGTAGATAACACAGGACCAGCTGGCAAAGACAATTATAAAGCTGAATGGAAATGCTATTTTATTCAGGAGATTATGCTGTATTCGTGTAACAGCAAAGAACATTACAGCACTGAAGAGCACTGGAAATGCCTGCGCGGCAATTTCCAGATCAAAATATACCGGTGTAGATAGTAGCCAGCTGCTTGCAAGCACTGACACTGCTATCAGTAATAGCAGTGCCAGCCCCCGATTTACATCCTGATCCTGTTGTTGCCTGGAATTATGTGTACTGTCTTTTCGCAGTGCTTCTTCAAACAAACTGGCGTCTCCCTATTCACCATCAACTGATTACTACAGCTTTACCTAACCATTTGTCAGTAGTGTTGTTGCTTCGATACGCGCGATGATTTCTGCGGGTTGATCAACATCTTTGAAAATGGTCTCGAAGTTTGCCTGCATCAAACGTGCAAAGTCACGTGAATCCTGCTTACCCATTAACTGCGCCAGTGCATCCAGGTGTTCACCACCACCGTTTGCAGCATCATGACGTATAGCGACATAACGCTTGCTCACAAACTCGTTAAGTGTCACATCCGGGGTAACCGCATCCAGGGTAGAACTCGTGCTGGAGGTAACTTCGGTAATTGCTGTACAAGCTGAAAGTGATAGCATAATTGCAGCTGTAGATACTAGTTTAATCATCGTCTTCATAATACAGATCCTCAAAACTTGATTGCCGCTGGCGAAGGCCATGCAGGCAGATTAATTATAATTATTTGATCATTTATGTTGTTATATTCTGCCCTATCGTGATTCGATTACCCTCAGGGTCGATCACAATAAACTGCTTCATATGATAAGCCGTTGTCTCTAGCTCACCAACCTTCATCCCCCGAGCGGTCATATACTGGTGCTGAGCTGTTACATCAGAAGTATAGTAATGCAGTTGTATATTGCCAGAAGCAGGCTGATTTGTACCTAAATTGTTGATATTTTGCAACATCAGGAAGGTATTATCTGATTTTAGATAGGCCCATTGCAGCCCATCCTCTGTTTCGGTTTTTCGGATGATAATATAGCGAAGAGCCTGCTGGTAGAATTCCAGTGTCTGCTCGATATGCTGACACTGTAGTACCGGAACCAGGCCCTCAAAGTTCATCTTGGCATAATTACCAGGTGAGTAACACGGCACCCCAGGTGAAACCACCACCAAAGGCTTCCAGCATGACCGTTTCACCTTCCTTAATACGGCCCTCCCTCACGGCCACATCCAGCGCCAGGGGGACTGATGCAGCCGAGGTGTTGCCATGCTTGTCGACGGTGACAACCACGTGATCAGGGTTGAGGCCCAGTTTCTTACCGGTTGCATTGATGATACGAATATTGGCCTGGTGAGGCACTAGCCAGTCGATGTCTGACTTCTGCATTTTATTGGCTTCAAGGGTTTCATCGACTATACGCCCCAGGGTATTTACCGCCATTTTGAAGACTTCGTTACCCTTCATGGTGATATGTGCGCCCTCTTCCCTGAAACGTGCCTGGTTTTTCGAGATACCATTGGGCACATTCAGCAGGTGCTCATAGCTACCATCTGCATGCAAATGCGACGAGTGAATGCCCGGCTTATCGCTAGCTTCAACAACGACCGCACCAGCACCATCACCAAACAGGACGCAGGTGCCACGGTCATTCCAGTCGAGAATACGCGACAGGGTTTCTGCTCCTACGACCAGTGCACACTTAGCAGAACCAGCCTTGATGAAGTTATCAGCGATACCGAGTGCGTAAACGAACCCTGTGCAAACAGCCTGAACATCGAATGCTGCACAACCATGAATATCCAGCTTGTTCTGCAGAAGGCAGGCGGTGCTAGGAAAAACCTGGTCAGGTGTGGTTGTAGCCACGATGATCAGGTCGATATCATCCTTACTACGCCCAGATGCCTCTATTGCCTTAAGTGCTGCCTGTTCAGCCAGATCACAGGTGGTCTGGTCATCTGCGGCAATATGGCGCTGCTTGATACCGGTTCGTTCCTGAATCCACTGATCTGTGGTATCAACAACCTTTTCCATGTCCGCATTGGTCATAATGCGTTCTGGTAAATAGCTTCCCGTTCCGGTAATGCGTGCGTATTTCAATATAACTCTCTTTCTGTTTTGATAACTGGTCTAATTTGCCGCTGACTGCTTGTCTAGCAGCGTATCAAGATGACTATCAATACACTGTGGCACTGATTTCTCTGCCTCCAGTATAGCCACCTCAACGGCATTGGCATAGGCAAAAACATCTGCCCCGCCATGACTCTTGATGACAATATCTTTTAGCCCCAGCAGGCTGGCACCATTATAGCGTCGATGGTCTACTCGTTTCTTGAAAGATTTCAGCACCGGCATCGCAATCAGGCCAATGAGGCGCGTAAACAGGTTTTTGCCAAATTCCTCACGCATAAACTGGGTGATCATTTTGGCAACACCTTCGGTACTTTTAAGCGAAATATTGCCGACGAAACCATCACAGACAACAACATCAACCGAGCCATTATAGATATCGTCACCCTCAACAAAGCCGATATAGTTCAGGTCACTATTCTGTAATAGCGGTTCAGCGGCTTTCACCTGGGCGTTACCCTTCATGGCTTCCGAACCGACATTCAACAGTCCAACACGAGGGTTTTCAACGTTATCTACCGCTGAAGCCGTTACCGAGCCCATGACGGCAAACTGGAACAGATGATCGGCGCTGGAGTCTACATTCGCACCGAGGTCCAGCATGTGGGTGTGCCCTTTCATATTCGGTAGCGTAGTCATAATCGCTGGCCGGTCGATACCTGGCAGGGTCTTTAGAACAAATTTGGCGGTCGCCATCAACGCTCCGGTATTACCCGCACTGACAGCTGCATTTGCCTCACCATCAGACACCAGGTTGATAGCTACTCGCATGGAGGAATCTTTTTTCTTACGCAGTGCCTGTGAGGGCGCCTCATCCATTTCCACAACTTCTGAGGCATGCACAATACTCAGCCGATCAGATAATTGCAGATTAATTGCCTCCATCTCCGACTTTATCTGGTCTTCAATACCGACCAGAATCAGCTTAACGTCCTGACGCTTTTTCAGCACATGTGCAGCCGCTGCGACTGTCACCGTGGGACCGAAATCTCCACCCATGGCATCGATTGCAATTATTGGGGAATCAGGCATAAATTCTCTTGGGATGTTGATGGGCTTTTAATCAAGCCAGATCTGGCACTGTGCTGACAGCCGGGATCAGGCTTTACGCCTGTTATAATTAGTTTTCTGCACAGGGGTGCAAAACAGCAGCCTTCTCCCACACGGAAGAAGGCGCTTACGATCAGCCAGGCTTAGCTGTCGCTTTTGGCTGTAATTTTACGGCCCTTGTAATAACCGTCAGGGCTTACATGATGACGCAGGTGTGTTTCACCTGTGGTTTGCTCTACAGACAGTGTGGCACCAGTCAGTGCATCATGTGAACGACGCATACCGCGCTTAGAACGAGTTTTACGGTTTTGTTGTACCGCCATGTCAATCTCCAATAATCAATAACTTAGATCAGTTTATTTAAGTAAATCCTTCAATGCAGCAAAGGGATTCTTTTTTGCATCTTCAGGTTTTACCTCATCTTCCTGCCCTGCTGTATGCTCATTCACATAGTCAGAACAGTCAAAATCATGTACTGCCACCAATGGCATTGCTAACAACAACTCGTCTTCCAGAATATCTGCAATATAGTTGATGTCATCTTCTACCAGATAGGGTTCAAACTCATCTGGTAACCTGTCCATCTGCTCTTCATTCAGAACAAGACCCAGTTTGAAATCACTATCAACCGGGTAAGCCACTGCCTTAAGGCATCGCTGACACTTGAGTTGCAGTTCAGCCTGTATGTGGCCCTTGATGAAGGGAATATGGCCAGCCTTATCAAACTTAAGCTCAACCTCGACATCTCCCTGATCAGACATTAAAACGTCATTTAAGCGTTTTAGCTGCTTTAAGGGCCATTTTCCCTGAATTTCAAAGCCATTTTTAGCTTTTTGCATGAAATTCAGTTGAACAGGTAATGTCGGCTTCATAATAAACGCGCGATTCTATCCGCATTTGCCACAACTGTCAAAAGAAATTCCTTTATATTCAAGCATTTCCACCTGAATTTCAATTACTACACTTTTTCACTTGTAAGCTTCCATCGGCAGGTTAATATTGGCGTTTTTTAACCAGCCCGAAAACACCCATGAAACTTGTGCTTGCATCCAGCTCCCCCTTTCGTAAAGCCTTACTTGAGAAGCTGCAATTACCCTTTGAAACCGATTCACCAGAAGTTGATGAAACTCCCGTAGAGAACGAAAGCATCGAAGCAATGGTATGCAGACTGGCAGAACTCAAGGCCAGGGCACTGGCAGCGAAATATCCGGATGCGCTTATTATCGGCTCCGACCAGAGTGCTGCACTGCATGGAAATGTGCTGAATAAACCTGGAAGTTACGAAGTTGCTTTCGAGCAGTTGCGTGCTGCCTCGGGCCAGTCTGTCACATTTTACACCGGTCTGTGCCTGCTCAACAGCAAAAGCGGACAGGCAGAAACCCTGTGCGAGCCTTTTATAGTTAAGTTTCGTGATTTATCAGACAGTGAAATAGAAAATTACCTTAAACAGGAGGAGCCATATAACTGTGCGGGTAGTTTTAAATCAGAAGCACTTGGCATTAGCCTGTTTGAGAGTCTCAATGGAAAGGACCCGAATACACTTATCGGACTGCCACTGATCGAACTGTGCCGTATGCTTAAAAACAACGGTATGCCGGTGATTTAATACACTATTCCGTAGAACTGCTACACTGTATTAAACAACTATAATACAGTCCGTAATGAATCAACAGCACCCTCTCTGGCAAAACCTCTTTCGTAAAAAAGATGACCGTATCTCACAGGTCACCGACATGTGGATGGCGACCCCGCTGTTCGAAAAAATACCCAGAAAAGAATGCAAAGAACTGGTTAAAACCATGCACCCCCGACAGTACAAACCGGGTGAAATGGTTTTCAACAGTGGTGATATAGGCGCCAGTATCGTGCTGATTTATAGTGGCTCAATTGAAATCAGGGCTACGGAAAAGCTCCTGGCAGAACTGCGGGCCGGTGATTTCTTTGGTGAAGTTGCACTGATCATTGACGAACCACGTACAGCAGACGCCATTGCCATGGAAACATCCGAGCTGATTTTCTTCCTGCGTTCAGATCTTGAAGAGTGGGTAAAACGATCACCCAGAAGTGGTGCCCAGTTCATGCTAAATATAGCCACGGTACTGGCCGCAAGATTACGCCATACAAACATCCTGCTCTCCTTACAGACAAGTTAATGTTACAGCAACTCATCAACCACCCTCTCAGCAAAACTGTACTCATCTTTAGCATGATTTGTACGGTGATGGTACTGCTGGCATTTCTATTAGCCCCACTACTAGTACCCATAGTAATTTCCTTTGCTTTATATGCGCTGCTAGAACCAACATCTGCCAGCCTCGAACGGCATGGACTTTCGCGTAATGCTGCCTCACTCAGTGTTTTACTCATACTGGTAGCCATCGCTGCAATCTTTATCTCTCTATTGCTACCGACTCTTAGCAACCAGCTGTCTTCACTTCAGACGCAATTACCTATTGTCTGGCAAAGTATCATGAGTATTGGCAGTGATTTCAGCCGGCACATGACCAGTTCTATCGGGCTGGATTTACAATCTAGTAGTCTCACCCAGCATTTTTTCAACCAGGCGAATGACTGGGGTAAAACAGCTTTGATTGAAGGCTCGAATGTTCTTATTAGCCTGACGGTTCTGCTGGTACTGGTCCCCATATTTACGTTTTTTCTGGTACGTGATTTTCGAAGTTTCAGGAACCAGATGCTCGACAAGTTACCGAATTCAAGTTTTGAACTTGGTATGCTGATATATCACAGGGTTGCGCATCAGTTACAGGAATACATTCGTGGCATTATGATCCAGTCTGGAATTATGGCCGCTATAACATCAAGTGGTTTCTATCTAATTGGACTGGATGCCCCCATACTACTCGGCATTATTGCCGGAATACTTAACCTGATTCCGTATGTAGGGCCACTGCTCGCCATGGTATTACCGGTACTACTGGCCCTGGGTCATGCCCCCGTAGAATTATGGCTAGTAGGTGCGGCAATTTCAGTCATACTGGTTGCCCAGTTAATCGACAATGTAATTGTCATTCCTTCTGTCATTGCCAATGCTGTTAACCTGCATCCACTAATGGTTATTATTGGCATAATTGTCTTCGGTAATCTATTTGGATTTATTGGGATGGTACTGGCAATACCTGCACTGTCGACTGCGAATATTATTTACTGCGGACTACATCAGGGCATACAGACGCGTTATCAACTTAAAACTCACACTGGAAAACTCCAGCAGCCAGGCTGATTAGTTAGTGTTACTGCTTCTGTGAAATAGTCATTTTACCGCCCTCTTTCTCAACCTTCATTCGATTAAGAAATGTCATGCCGAGCAGCACATTTCGTGGATAATCACCATCCACCACAACGCCTTTTACGTTATATTCAATCAGCTTACCCAGCCGTACACTTTTCAGATTTACAACCCAGCCATCGGCCACGCCCGAAGCCGTATTTGCACGGATTTTTTCACCATCCAGGCGATACTGTATGCCCAGCTTACGTGCATCGCGTGAACTCATAGCAACACTGGATGCGCCTGTATCGACTAGATACTTCACCGAGTGCCCATTAATCGAACCATGTGAAAGAAACATTCCATTATTATTCATCATCACCTGTTCGGTTATTACATCACGTTGTGAATAATTTGTACTTACCGCAGTACCCATCCGATACTGTTTTTGCTCACCATTTACTTCCAGAACCGTAGTACTACTGTCTGAAGAAATCATTTTCACACCCTGTGGTGACTGTTGCCCCGTTTTTAGAGTAACTCTTTCACCATCAACTTTTAGTACAACCATGCCAGGCATTAATGCCTGCACTTCAATTTTCTCGACTGCATACACATTGCTGACAGTCAAACAGATAAGGATGTATTTAAGTAAGATTTTCATCAAAAATGTATAGTTAATAATATTTACATTAGAAAGTAGCGAGTATATTACTTGCGATAATAAGATGCAGACAGACCAGGGCAAATATACCGGCCAGAACATCATCTATCATAATACCAAAACCACCACTAACTTTTTTATCAAGCCAGCTAATTGGCCAGGGCTTGAGAATATCAAATAGCCTGAATAGAATAAAGCCAAGAATAATCCATAGCCAGTCCGCTGGAACAGCAATCATGGTTATCAGGTAACCTGCAATTTCATCTATCACAATACCAGAGTGATCATGTACACCCAGTGCCTTACTGGTGTAATCACAAATATAAACACCCAGGATAGTAATAACTGCCGTGAGTGAAATAAATAACCACAAAGGTAATTCACTCATTAACAGGTAAACAGGAATTGCGGCAAGAGTACCAAAGGTACCTGGCGCTTTAGGCATTAACCCGGAGCCAAATCCAAGCGCAAAAAAATGCAGAGGGTTTTTCAGGTAAGATGGAGGAATTTTCTTAGCGTTCTTCTTCAAAATGATTATACCCTTTTACATTTAAGGAATTTTGTACCTCACCCTGCAAGGTGCACAACAGTTGTTTTTCTCGAACCATTCGGCCAATACAGGATAAACTAATCTGATGCTCTTCGAATAACGGCTGTATTGACATGAAGTCTGCTTCTGAACAGCAGAAGCACAGTTGATAATCATCACCACCAGTAAGAATGTCAGACCATACAGGCTTGTATTGATAATAAGTTTCCAGTTCTCTGGAGAGAGGCAGGTCATTCAGTTCGATCATTGCGCCACATTCGCTTGCGTCACAGATATGTTGCAAATCTGCAAACAGGCCATCCGATATATCGATTGCCGCAACCCGGTAATTAGTTAGCAGCTGCCCCGCTTTTAGCTGAGGTTGTGGACGATTGAGTGATTCAACAAGCATACTAAACTGCTTATCGATACTGCAGTTACTGAGTAGCAGTTTTAAACCTGCCTGTGCATTTCCAAGTGTGCCCGTGACACACACCAGGTCACCCGCTTTAGCCCTGTCGCGTCTAAGCGCCTTCTGCTTATTAACAAAGCCGATAACATTTACCGTAATACTCAGGTGACCACGTGTGGTATCACCACCAATAAGAGAAATATTATGTGTTGTAGCAAGCTGATGAAAACCATGAATAAACGAGGCTATCCATTTTTCATCTGCTTCTGGCAGGCTAATAGCAAGACTTACCCAGGCAGGTTCGGCACCCATGGCCGCAAGATCACTAAGATTAACTGCCAGAGACTTATATCCTATGTCTTCTGCAGATGTATTTTCGGGGAAATGTACACCACTGATCAGTGTGTCAGTAGAAATAGCCAGTTGCATTCCGGGAGGTGGTGATAACAACGCACAGTCATCACCAATACCCAGTGCAACGTCTTCACGTGTTACTGAAGCTGTTTTGAAATATTGATTGATAAGATCAAATTCTGACACAGCCAGTTCTTTTCAAATCAGGATTCTATGCGCATATGCGGGAATAGAATAACATCACGAATAGATGGAGAATCAGTCAGCAACATAACCAGGCGGTCAATACCAATACCCTCACCCGCAGTCGGTGGAAGCCCATGCTCAAGTGCGCGAATATAATCTGCATCATAATGCATTGCCTCATCATCACCGGCATCTTTTTCTGCTACCTGCTGTTTGAAACGCTCAGCCTGATCTTCTGCATCATTTAACTCAGAAAAACCATTCGCAATTTCTCGGCCACCAACAAAAAATTCGAAACGATCAGTAATAAAATCATTATTATCATTTCTACGAGCCAGTGGAGAAACCTCAGTTGGGTATTCTGTAATAAAGGTTGGATTCATTAGACGATGTTCGACTGTTTTTTCAAATATTTCAATCTGAACCTTACCCAGACCATATGAATCTTTTAATGGAATCTGTAGTTTATCAGCAACCTTGCGAGCAGCTTCAAGTGTATTAATATCATCAGCTGTTAAGTCGGGGTTGAAGTGCATGATTGAGTCGAAGACAGACATACGTGCAAACTTGCTACCGAAATCATATACATCGCCCTGGTATTCGATTTTTGTTTTACCAATCACATCACGCGCAAGACCATGCAGAAGATCCTCGGTGATATCCATCAGATCATTGTAATCGGCATATGACTGATAAAATTCCAGCATGGTAAATTCAGGATTGTGTCGTGTAGAGACACCTTCATTCCTGAAGTTACGATTAATTTCAAATACCTTTTCAAAACCACCCACGACCAGACGCTTCAGGTATAACTCGGGTGCTATCCGCATAAACATCGGCATATCAAGCGCATTATGATGAGTTTCAAATGGCCGGGCCGTTGCACCACCAGGAATAGCCTGTAGCATAGGAGTTTCTACATCCATAAACCCACGGTCTTCGAAAAAACGGCGGATATAGGAAATGATTTTCGAACGTAAGTGAAATGTTTTACGCACTTCTTCGTTCATCACCAGATCAACATAGCGCTGACGATAGCGAGTTTCCTGATCTGATAGACCATGGAATTTTTCTGGCAATGGTCGTAATGATTTTGTTAACAGACGAACATTATTAACCTTTACAGATAGTTCACCGGTTTTAGTTTTGAATAACGTGCCTTCGGCGCCAATAATATCTCCAACATCCCATTTCTTGAAACCATCGTTATAAACACCTTCGGGTAGAGCGTCACGCTGCAGGAATAGCTGAATTCGACCAGACATATCCTGCAATTGTGTAAAACTCGCCTTACCCATAATGCGTTTAGCCATCATGCGACCTGCAACACTCACCTGAACATTCAATTCCTGAAGTTCTTCAGCGGTTTTATCGCCATATTCTGAATGACATTCAGCTGCCAGTGTATCTCTGCGAAAATCATTCGGAAATGCATTACCCTGTTCACGCATGCCAGCCAGTTTTTCGCGACGTTGCGCGATCAGTTTATTTTCATCAAGCTGTTCGGTAGTATCTGGCGTAGTATTTTCTTCAGTCATTACGTATGTATTCTTTATCTGTTTTAGATTAATGTTAGTGGGCTAAGGTCAATTGCTACAGGCCGCTTTTAAGGCTGGCTTCAATAAACATATCGATACCACCATCGAGTACCGCCTGGGTATTGCCTGTTTCAACATTGGTACGCAGATCTTTAATGCGCGATGCATCCAGAACATAAGAGCGAATCTGGCTACCCCAGCCAATATCTGATTTGTTTTCTTCAATGGCCTGCTGGTCACCACGTCGTTTCTGCATTTCCAGCTCATATAGTTTTGCCTTGAGCTGCTTCATCGCACTATCCTTGTTTTTATGCTGCGACCTGTCATTCTGACACTGTACCACGACACCAGTTGGATTATGTGTTATTCGCACAGCTGATTCGGTTTTG
>JBFHVK010000034.1:0-14267 GCA_041589615.1 Gammaproteobacteria bacterium
AACAGATTAATATCTGCCTGAAATTCAATACCGGCACTGCTGTAGTATTTATCCGCATGATTATCATCATAGGCTGCTCCGCTTTCAGCAAATACACTGCCCGACCACTGTATTATGCCCACGGGTGGTGCCATCCATCCCCGCTCCACAAGACTCCCTGGAAAACGCCACTCCATCGTCATTAGCTGCATACGTCGGCCACGCAGAACTGAAAGACCTTCTTCATAACCTCTTAATGCATAATCACGCTTACCGAAAACTGTTTCGCCTGAAGGTCGAATAAAATCAAGGAAATTATAATCATTACTTTCCCCGCCCAGATTGAACAGTTTTGGCTGATCAGTTCCCCACCCCTGTACAAAACGCAATGCCATCACATGTTGTGATCCCAGTGAAATATATTCCCTCCAGTCAATGCTATAAATTTCTCCACTAAAGTCACCATTAAACACTTCACCTGTTTCAGCAGTTAACTGGATTTTCCTGCCATCACTCTCACTAATTGATCGGATGTAACGCTGACTCGAGTCATATCTTGTCGCTACACCCATCAGGTTATCCCTTGTATCTGGAAGCTGATTTATACCCTCTGCACGCCGCCCGTCAGATGTTTTACTACTAAATACACCCAGGTAATAATTTAGCTTTCTTTCAATTTCAGGATAATTCAAACTATATATTAAAAATATGTCATCATCCTGCCTGGCCACAGCAAAATCATTATTTATGTCATTAAGTATATCTGTGCTGCGCTGCAAACCTATGGTGAATTTATTTGCATAACTATAAATAAAACGACCTGCCGTCCATTTGTTTTTAGTGTCGTATGCCAGATCAAGGAAATATTGATGAATTCCAAGCGCATCATTAGCTGATGTCGTAAAACCATATTCAGCTCTTTCATCTGCAACAGAAATAAATGGAAACCACCACCTTGGCCGCATACTTTCTAGTGCAGAATATTCTCTTTGTGAATTAATCTCCACCGAATCTGCAACACTAACCTGATACTGATATTCCGTTTCAATATTCTGGCTTAAGATCTCTCTAACATTATCAAGCCTGTAAATATCATATCCATTAGCACTGTACCCTGTGTAATAAAGTGACGATCCAGAATTTAGCTGTAGAGGTGAGAATGCTCCCGTTTTAACACGGGTAAGTTGTGATAGCTTGTTTAACTGTTTTTTGTAGCGGTAAACCTGATAACTGCCACTACGATCTGAGCTAAATAGAATGTCTTCTCCCTGATTGCTATACGATGGGTACATATCAATGTATCTATCATTCGTAATTTTGTTCCATTGCCTTAAATTAAGCTCAAACTCCTCGATATTCCATCCGCTTTCCTGCCTGAATACTGCCGACACCAGCCTGTCTCCAGCTGGTGATATTTTCATCTGGGCTACGATATCTGTTAACGTCCCCTGCCAGAGCACTTCCATAAATTTACCCTGGGCATCCAGCCTGACAAGGTCAGTTCCCTTATTACCCTGTCTGCTAGCATATATATATTTACCATCCTGGCTCCAGATTGCATTTCGATATCGACCACATTCTGTCAGTCTCTCAAGCCCATTTTTACTATCCACTCGATATATATCAGCATACACATTATATTCATCACAATATTCCAGCTGTGTTACAAGCACGCCAGCATCAGAGCTGAGATTTATTTTAGCGCCTGAATGTACTTCGGATACAGTATCATTAGCATTAAGCTTACGCACTACCGCATGTTCAAATGCACCATGCTCAACATAATAAACTTCACCATCATCGTTCATATCAATAGAAGATGTAAAGTACCCGGTATCTGTCTGTTTGTCGCCTTCAATCCAGTTAGTTTTTTCATCTAGCTTATATCTATCTGTCAACCATTCACCATACTCCAGCCATAATTCCGATATATTCTTATTGATCACCTGCCGTGAATTGCTATTAATCATGAAAGGAATAATGTTATCGCTGTATTCTTCCAGCATCTTATCAATTGAAGCCACTCCATAGACTTCTTCAAGAAAGATATAAAAATAAACTCCGTATAGATACGACACATTACCCAGAGGCCAGCTCCTAATCGGGAGATTGACCTGGCTAACTGGCTTTATTCCCTGCATAACCTCTGCTCTCATCATCATTTCAAATAAAGTGCTTTGCCCTCGCCCAGTTCCTTTTTCATTATCCGTCTCATAATAGCTTGCAATGCCTTCAATAAACCACTTTGGCTGATATGCATTTGGAAACAACAGGAAATGGCGTCCAAAAATATTTCGTAATCCTGCCGCACCGCCATGCGCTTTATCAAGGTGCAGTATATGTGTGTATTCGTGAGTAATTAATGTTTGCAACCAGACATCGAAGTCTTCAAGTCCTTTCGCGGTATCTGGAGGTGAAATAAATATTACACTTCGATTGAAATGAATAGAAGTTGCATAGCCGTTCGCTATATCAGTTTCATCACTGATAACGAGATGTGTTTTATTTTCAGGTAGCCAGTTAAATTTAGGCTGTAGAATATTATGCGTTTGCTCAGCTGCATTCGCAACTGGTTGCATGTATTGCTCATATCCACTCGCGAAGTGAATATAAAAATTAGCTGTCTCAGCCGTTTTCCATTCCAGCCCGGGCTCGACTGCGAAAACAGGTTTCAACATACATATAATTAGTACGATTAACCACCTTCCTGTCGAGGACATAAGCCAGCTTTTCCTGTTTTATTTTTTAATCCCTGACCACAAAAATAATGCACCCGCCGCTCCAGTAACCCAGCTTAATAGTGGTACATTTAGCAGCATAGTATGATGCTCTACAGGTTGCCCCATAAAAACCGCAGCCACAATAAAACCAGTTAATCCTGTTAGCACCATTACCAGCCTGTTATGATTTTGCTGGATGTTATTCTTCAGCTTGTCCAGTGATTCAGCCTGTTTCTGGGTATTTTCACCATCAGCAACTTTCTTAATCGCATCAAAAATTAACTCTGGCATATCAGGCATTTTTTCAGCAATATAAGGCAGGTTCTTTTTGAAACCCTTTAGCAATGCACGTGTTCCAACCTGCTCATTCATCCAGTTTTCAAGAAATGGTTTTGCTGTCGTCCAGAGATCAAGGTCGGGATATATCTGCCTTCCCAGGCCTTCAATATTCAGTAGCGTCTTCTGCAACAGTACAAGCTGTGGTTGTACTTCCATATTAAAACGGCGCGCAGTCTGAAATAGCCTCAGCAACAGATGACCAAACGAAATTTCTTTCAACGGTCTTTCGAAAATAGGCTCACAGACACTGCGTATTGCCGATTCGAATTCATCGACTCGTGTTTCTGCAGGTACCCAACCAGAGTCAACATGCAACTGTGCTACACGATTATAATCACGCTTGAAAAAAGCAAGAAAATTCTCTGCAAGATATCTCTGGTCTCTGGGGCTCAGTGTACCTACGATACCGAAATCTACTGCAATATATTTTGGTCGGTCAATATTCGATGTGTCTACAAAGATATTACCGGGATGCATATCTGCATGAAAGAAATTATGTTTAAACACCTGGGTAAAAAATATCTCAACACCAAGCTCTGACAGACGCTTCATATTCACACCTGTCGACTTCATTTCTTCTATATTCGCCATAGAAACGCCATGAATGCGTTCCATAACCATCACATTACGTCGTGTGTAATCCCAGTATATTTCAGGAACATACAGTTCTTCACTATTTTCAAAATTGCGCCTGAGCTGGCTGGCATTCGCTGCCTCACGCATTAAATCCAGTTCATCAAGTATTGTTTTTTCGTATTCTTCAACAATTTCTATTGCTCGCAGTCGACGTGCATCCCTGGAATAACGTTCTCCCAGGCGAGCAATAATATATAACAGTGCAATATCACGCTGAATAACTGGCAGGATATTAGGGCGCAGTACTTTTACTACTATATCACTACCGTTTTTGAGTTTAGCGGAATGAACCTGTGCAATTGAGGCAGATGCGATCGGCTGGGTATTAAATTCATCAAAGTACTCTTCAACTGTAACCCCATAGGCTCGCTCAATAAGCCCTTTTGCTTTTTCACCATCAAATGGAGGCACCTTATCCTGAAGAGCGGCCAGTTCTTCTGCTATATCTTCAGGCAACAGATCTTTACGTGTTGACAACATCTGCCCAAATTTAATAAAAATAGGCCCTAGCTCTTCCAGGGCCTCACGAATCCTGACGCCACGCGCAACTCGCTTGCGTGAAATCCAGTTCCATGGAAACAGGTAGATGATAAAACGAAAGGGCCTGAATAAATGAATGGCAAATATAATTTCATCAAGACCATGTTTTGCAAGTACATAGTTAATGTGTAGCAGGCGTAAAATCTGAACCGGTCTTATCATATTATCTTCTATTTTTTATTCTTAAGTATCTGAACTCTGGCAGCCATTCTATCAGCTGCTTCACGAACTTCATCAACCTGCTTTATAAATTGCCTTAATTCGGCATTAGATGGACTGAGCTTAATTTCTTCCTGAATATATTCACCTGAATCGAGACAAACGGACTGTGTGCTTCTTCTTAACCACTGCCCCATATCTCTAGCTATGTTAGATACTTTATGTGCAGCAATATCACCCAGCGATTTCGATAGTATTTCTTCCCAGTCAATATCAATCTGTGTTAATAATCGATTGAACTGGTTTGCAAGACGAGTGTCACCTTTTATACTCACTTCGCCACTAAATAAAACATCACGTGAGTCTTTCGCTAAACTCAGTTTAGCAAGCGCTATCGGACTGCCACTGATCGTCGCATCAGCTTCGCCATCAAATTCATGTAGCACAAGAAAACCATCTGAAGAAGGGAACAGAAATAGAGTTTGCTGAAGACCGAGTACTTCGATCGCGATTATACGACCTTCAAGTGTGGCAAAGCGCTGTAAAGCATGAGCATCAAGTGACAGGTAGCGATTAAACGCTGTTTCAACGCTGGCACTGACCAGCTCACCAAGATTCATTGTTTTTGCCCTGTAGCAGTGAGTGTTTTACCTGACTGGACTAGACTTTAAAGCCCTTGTGCAAGGCAACTATTCCACCACTCAGATTATGATATTTTACATTCATGTATCCGGCTTCTTCCATCATTGACTTGAGTGTTTCCTGGTCTGGATGCATACGAATCGACTCTGCCAGATACTGGTAGCTGTCTGCATCTTTTGCTATGAGCTTACCCATTAACGGTAGCAGCTTGAAAGAATAGGCGTCATACACAGGTGCAAGCCCGGGTGCCACCGGTTTGGAAAACTCCAGCACCAGCAGGCGACCACCCGGCTTTAGCACTCGATACATAGAACGCAAGGCCTTATCTTTATCGGTTACATTACGTAAGCCAAATGCCATTGTAATGCAGTCAAATGTGTTGTCAGGAAAGGGCAGGCACTCTGCATTGGCCTGTACATAATCGACATTACCTGCAACACCATGATCGATGAGCCGCTCTCTACCCCGACGTAGCATAGAGCCATTGATATCGGATAGTATAACCTGCCCGGACGGCCCCACCATGGTCGACATTTTCATTGCCAGGTCACCGGTTCCTCCAGCGAGATCGAGCACTTTCTGGCCACTTTTCAAACCTGTCTGGCTTAGTGTGAATCTCTTCCAGATGCGGTGGATACCAAGCGACATCACATCATTCATGATGTCGTAGTTATCTGCGACTGAGTGAAAAACATCGGCGACCCGTTTGGCTTTTTCGCCTACCGGTACCTGTTGAAACCCAAAGTGTGTTTTATCTTCACTCATGCGACTGCTCTTGTTTCCAGATTAATTTAATTCGGCGTGTTTATGACCCGCTTCCTTGAGGCGACGAAGATAGTCCTGCCATTTCTCTTCATAATTCGCTCCAAGATCATACAGGTACTGCCATGAATACAGGCCACTGTCATGACTATCATCAAACACCAGCTTCACTGCATACAGGCCTACAGGCTCAATTGCCTTGATATTAACATCAGACTTGCCGACCTGCAGCGTCTCCTGCCCGGGGCCGTGACCTGCAACTTCTGCCGAGGGTGAATACACCCGCAGAAATTCTGTGGTGTACTTAAACTGTTTGCCATCATCAAAATCTATTTCAAGTATATGCGACTTCTGATGAAGGTTAATATTAGTTGGCTTTGGTGATGCCATGTTGTCTCTCCGAAAAGTGTTGTTTTCCGGACACCATTCCAGGGGGGGTAGTGTCAGGAGCTGTATTTTACATGAATTTGGTATTAAAGAATGTATCGGCTCAGATCTTCATCCTGAACCAGCTCTCCCAGATGCTCATCAACATACTGCGCATCAATTGACAGTTTCTCACCAGACTTATCGGCAGCCTCAAATGACACTCCTTCCAGCAAGCGCTCCATTACGGTATGCAGACGTCGGGCACCAATATTCTCCGTACGCTCATTAACGTCGTGGGCTACCTGTGCAATCTGCTCGATTCCACTGTCAGTAAATTCGAGTAAAAACCCTTCAGTTTCCAGTAACGCCCTGTACTGTTCTGTCAGAGAGGCATCTGGCTCGGTCAGTATGCGTTTAAAATCGGCCGTCGTCAGTGCATTCAGCTCTACCCGTATAGGCAGGCGCCCCTGTAGTTCGGGAATCAGGTCTGATGGTTTTGACAGATGAAAGGCACCTGATGAAATAAACAGCATATGATCCGTTTTCACCATGCCGTACTTGGTTGATACGGTGCAGCCTTCTACCAGTGGTAGTAAATCTCGCTGCACCCCTTCACGGGATACATCGGCACCTGAGGTTTCGCCACGTTTGGCGACCTTGTCAATTTCATCGATAAACACAATGCCATTCTGCTCGGCATTCTGTACCGCATTAAGTTTCAGCTCATCTTCATTCACCATCTTGCTAGCTTCTTCATCCACCAGCACCTTACGTGCCTCTTCGATGCGTAGCTTACGCATTTTGGTTTTCTGGCCGCCCATATTCTGGAACATGCCCTGTAACTGACTGGTCATTTCTTCCATGCCAGGTGGAGCCATAATCTCAACACCAATCTGTTCGGCTCTTAGCTCGACTTCTATTTCCTTGCCATCCAGCTCACCACGACGCAGCTTCTCACGAAACTTTTCACGTGTACCAGACTCTGCCACCTCAGGCTCTCCAAAGCTGTTGCGTGCCGGTGGCAGCAAGGCATCTAGAATACGTTCTTCAGCTGACGTTTCTGCCCTGTGACGGACTTTTTCAATTTCCAGTTCACGCGTCATTTTCACTGACATATCAACAAGATCGCGCACGATACTATCAACTTCGCGACCCACATAGCCAACTTCAGTGAATTTTGTAGCTTCCACTTTGATAAAAGGAGCATGCGCCAGCTTCGCAAGGCGACGCGCTATTTCGGTTTTGCCCACGCCGGTCGGGCCTATCATAAGTATATTCTTCGGTGTAATTTCATTACGCAGATCATCACTCACCTGCTGCCGACGCCAGCGATTTCTTAATGCAATCGCCACAGCCCGTTTAGCCTCATCCTGGCCAACAATGTGTTTATCCAGCTCCTGGACAATCTCTCTTGGTGTCATTTCAGACATAATAAAAACCCGTGTTCACTCTAGTTTAAACTGGCTCTGTTTTTACTGGTTTCGGGCAGACATACCCGGCCAGCTCAGGCTAGTATTTAATTTCTTCTATGGTTAGATTCTGGTTGGTATATATGCAGATATCACCTGCGATATTCAGGCTTTTTTCTACCACTTCACGTGCACTTAGTTCGGTATTGTCGAATAGTGCACGAGCAGCAGCCTGTGCATAGGAACCACCGGAGCCGATGGCCAGCAAATCATCTTTGGTATCGATCACATCACCGGTGCCTGAAATAATCAGCGAGGCTTCTTCATTCGCCACTATCATCATCGCCTCAAGTTTTCTTAACATACGATCTGTACGCCAGTCTTTCGCCATTTCCACAGCAGAACGCACCAGCTGGCCATTATGTTTCTCCAGCTGGGCCTCAAAGCGCTCGAACAGGGTAAATGCATCAGCAGTAGCACCGGCAAAACCCACCAGTACTCGATCTTTAAACAGGCGTCTGACCTTGACTGCATTGCCTTTCATCACGGTATTGCCCAGGCTCACCTGACCATCTCCACCAATGACCACTTCATTATTACGTCTTACCGAAAGGATAGTGGTGCCGTGTAGTGTGGTTTGCAAAACAGTCTCCCATGATGTGTTGTTATCATTGCAATCCGTTTACATAGGGCCGGCTTACAGATTTTCAAGTGCGTCGTGCGATTATATTGCTTGCAATACCTGAACAACTTGATCTGATACAAGGCGATATCCGATCAGTTATTTTGAGGTTTTTTTCTGTGCTCGTGGATGTGCAGCATCATAGGTTTTTGCCAGCTGCTGAAAATCCAGGTGGGTGTATATCTGTGTGGTTTTAAGATGTGCATGCCCCAGCAGTTCCTGTACCGCACGCAGGTCCTGTGAAGCTTCGAGCATATGGGACGCAAAGGAGTGTCGCATCAGGTGCGGATAGACACGCTGGCTAATACCTTTTTCGGCACACAGTTTCTGTAAACGTGCTCGAATTGTCGAAGCACTTATTCGCTTACCTGCACGACTCACAAAAACTGCATTATTACCTTCTTTTACCAGTTTTTTGCGGAATTTAAACCATTTTTCCAGGCTTTTAGCAGCATGTTTACCAAATGGCGCATGCCGCTCCTTCCTGCCTTTACCGACGACTCTTACGCTCATGGATGAGCCATTGATATCTGCCATATCCAGCGAAATCAGCTCGGATATACGCAAACCACTGGCATATAACAGCTCCAGAATGGTGTAATCACGAACCACCAGCGGGTCATCACTATTGCATTGTAGTAACTGCGATAGTTGCTGGGGGTGCATCACCTCTGGTAGTTTACGCTCGGATTTTGGTGCACGAACATGCGCAGCCGGATTCTGTTTAATGTGCCGATTGACCTGCAGAAAATGAAAAAGTCTTCGCAGTGCACTCAACAGCCGCTGAATACTTCTCCCACCCAGGCCCTGGCGATGCACCTGACTAACAAACTGCCGCACACCATGTTCATCAACCTCATCCCAGGCCTGCAAAGCATGCTGGGTACAGTATTCTATAAATCGGGAAATATCTCGCTGGTATGCACTCAGGGTATGCGGGGAAAACTGTTTTTCTGTCTGTAGAAACTGGTAGAAGCGCTGCAGATCTGCCTGAAACGGCCCGCCATCGGATAGTGAATCGGGCTGCTCTGGTAATTGACCGGTCATCTAACCCTGTGAGAGGTGTGAGCGCATTGCAGCACCAATAAGATCAGCAAGACTGCTCAGGAAATCTGTTCCCATACCCGGGTGATAACGCTGCTCGTCTCGACTGCCAAGTGCAATTAGACCGTAGATACCTGCATCCTCAACCGGTATCACCGCAGCTGACTTCACCTCTGCTGCATCCTGCATAAATAGCTGTTCAATCTGCTGCTCATTGAGGCGGCCACACTGAATGCGTTTTTTTTCTATCAGCGGCGCAAAACTCTGTAGTACCTCGTCATCTTTATCTACATAGGTATGCCCCTCATCACCCGACTGGGACTGTGCTCCAGCTTCGGTAGTCAGGCGAAAATAGACAAAATCCGTACCCAGCTTATGGCGCAACTCATCATCGACAATACCCATCAGGTCATCCAGGCTGTCGGCATCAAACAGGTTAACCGCCAGCCTGTGCAAACTGACATGCAAACGCTGGTTATCATGTACTGCATCCACCATTTCACGTAACTTGGCTTCAAAGTGCTGGTTTTTCTCACGCAGCACCGCAACCTGGCGCTCTACCAGCGATACCGCTGTACCAGATTCATGGGGGATTTCCAGGTCATTCAACAGGGGGGAATGGCGCAGAAAAAAATCAGGGTTTTCCAGCAGGAATTCCACCACTTGATCTTCATCGGGCAATGTCACCTGCGACTTTTCTTTTGCCTGATTATTTGACTGATTTGTCACAGCCTTATCTTTCCTTCAAATACTCGTGTTGCCGGCCCTGTCATATACAGGGGCTGATGTTTACCCTGCCAGCCTATAACAAGCTCGCCCCCGGGTAAACTGACTTTTACCGAATCCGCCAGTTTTCCCTGCATAATGCCTGCAGCTACCGCTGCACAGGCCCCGGTGCCACATGCAAGTGTTTCCGCAGCTCCCCGCTCATAGACTCTTAGCCTGATATGCTGTGGCGTCAGTATTTGCATAAAGCCTACATTTACACGCTGCGGAAAGCGCGGGTGGCGCTCGATTTCTGCACCCAGTTGTTCGACCTTCGCTGTTTCCACATTCTCCACCTCAATCACCGCATGGGGGTTACCCATCGATACGGCAGCAATATCTATATCTCCAGCACTGGTCTGTAAACGATAACTAGTCGCCATAGCGGGTGCATCAAATGGCAGGCTTTCAGGATCAAACCTCGGCTCGCCCATATTTACAGTCACCTCACCATTTTCTTCCAGTTTAAGTACGATCAGACCTCCGGCGGTTTCTACCGGTATCTCCGAGCTCGTGGTTAAGCCCTGATCTGTGACAAAACGAGCAAAACAGCGAGCACCATTGCCACATTGCTCTACTTCACCACCATCTGCATTATAGATTCGATAGCGAAACTCGGCCTCGCTCAACTGTGGCTTTTCCACCAGTAGTAGCTGGTCACATCCGACACCCAGGCGACGATTCGCGATATAACGTACCTGCTCACAGCTGAGCTGGACAGACTGGTTTATACCGTCTATTACAACAAAGTCGTTCCCAAGGCCATGCATTTTAGTAAATTGTAGTTCCATATGTGTAGCATAACATCCTGAAATACAAAGTGTTCACAGGCACAATAAAAATCATTCCCCTGGCATATCGTTTATGCCACTTTGACATTGGCAGGTATTAGCGCCATATTCTAGTTATTAGTGCGACCACAAGGGATAACCACAAATGAATAAAATCCCCCACAAGCCTGGCTGCGAAGATATTATTGGGTTATTCCCTGAACCGTTCGTGGTGATCGATCGCAATTTTAATATTGTCGCGGCCAATAAAAAATACCGTGAGCATTACTCTATTGGCAATGAAGACATCGTGGGCCGTCACTGTTATGAAATTTCACATGGCATCGACCGCCCCTGCAGCCAGAACGGTGAACACTGTCCACTGGAGGAAGTCGTTCAGACAGGCAAACCTACCTCTGTGATGCATATTCATTGCAACTGCGACAGGGAAGAGCATGTACAAATTTCTGCGTCACCCATCTTTGATAACCAGGGCAACGTGCTCTATATGGGTGAAGCCATTCAAGCAATCAATGAAGAGCCTGAAAATGAGCATGTTCTACTTGGTCGCTCCAAGGCTGCTCTAAGGCTAATGAGCATCCTTTACCGGGTCGCCGCCACTTCATCAAGCGTTCTACTGCTGGGTGAATCCGGTGTCGGCAAGGATTATGCTGCCCGTTATATTCACCAGAATTCCAGCCGCAGCAATAATAATTTTGTTGTAGTTGACTGCGCAGTACTCGGTGACAACATTATCGAGAGCGAATTATTTGGCCATGAAAAAGGCGCTTTTACAGGTGCCGACCGTCTAAAGAAAGGCCTGTTCGAAGTTGCCGACAAGGGCACCCTGTTTATCGATGAAATAGGTGAACTACCGTTACATTTGCAAACCAGATTACTACGCGTCCTGGAAACAGGTAGCATTCGCCGACTTGGAGGCAACGAATATATAGATGTTGACGTTCGCATCATTGCCGCAACCAATCGTGACCCACAGCATATGCTGGAAAACAAAACTTTTCGTGAAGACCTGTATTACCGTCTTTGCGCATTCCCGGTAAACCTGCCTCCATTACGGGAACGCAGAGGTGATATTCCATTGCTGGCAGAGGCCTTTCTCAAACAAATTGATGAAGGTGAAATGCAAATACCTCTTTCACCTGAAGTCATCGAAACACTGCTATGCCACGACTACCCTGGAAACATACGCGAACTAAAGAACATTCTTGAACGCGCTGTTATTCTGGCCGCAGGAAGCCATATCACACCACACCAGATTCTGTTCGAACAAAACAACTGTATCGCAGAATCAGATCAGGACTATAACAATAAATGTTCTCGCAAACGCAATAGTCGCATCACACAGGAGGATGTACTTGTAGCACTGGCACAATGTAACGGGCATCGCCTTCAGGCTGCTCAGCTACTGGGCGTGAGTGAGCGCACTGTTTACCGTCACCTTAGAATTAAAAACTGATCCCTGCCAGATAACTGAATATGAGATTTCGCATTAATAATTTTCTTATCTCATTATTACTAGGCGCTATTTTTTTTAGCTGCTCATCTGCTTCATTTTCCGATTCAGGTCTCAGCCGTTATGAGATAAAAAATTTATTAAGACATAAGATTTCATTTCTTGAGTCAATAGCATCGATGCCTGAAATCGTTAATGCCGTTGTACAGAAAAATCATCTGCAAATGCCTATTGATACAATCCTTCAGATTGATAGACAATGGAGCGAATACACCATAGATCACCCACATAAAAAGCAGATGTACAACAACACTGCCGGGCAGATTCTCAAAAAACATGTCGAAGATGTTAATTCATACTTCAGTGAAATTTTTATTACCGACAGACAGGGGGCCAATGTCGCAGCATGGCCAATTACCAGCGATTACTGGCAGGGAGATGAAGTAAAATGGCACCGTAGTTTTAATAATGGCAATGGAAAAATATATATTGGAGATATTGATTTTGACGTGAGTAGTCAGTCATCTGTAATTCAGGTTTCTGTTCCTGTATATCAGGAAGGCATAACGATAGGAGTGCTAATAGGAGCTATCAAACTTTCGGAATTACAGGCCAAATATCTAAGAACCTTAATTAAATAAACCCGCTGCCGCACATTTAGAACGCATAACTGCAGGCTTAACCTTAACAGGCAAACATTATTCTCTATTTATTTAACTGTTGTAAAACCTGAATTTTCCCAGTTCTGCATACCACCACGATACCATTTTATTTTCTCGGCTGGATAACCCATCTTTAATAAAGTTCGGATATTATTTGGTGACTGCCCACACCACATCCCATTACAGAACATCACTAGTGTTCTTGCATTCGAGTAATCAAATGAATCATCATCCAGCTCTTTTCCATTAAATCGCGTAGTCATTATCTCTGCAATTGTTATCTGGCACGACAGTCATGACGCGTCATGTCAGATACGATAGTCATTGCGACATTTTTGCCATTGTCTCAGGGCAGGTTATTCACTGATTAGCGATTCACCCTGCAATAATTGTTCAATACTTTCACGCTGTCGAATTATATGAACCTTCTCGTCGTCAACCATAATCTCAACCGCACGTGGGCGGGTATTGTAATTCGAGCTCATAGTGAAGCCATAAGCTCCCGCTGATTTCACAGCCAGCATATCGCCAGCCTGTAGACATAGTGGGCGCTCCTTACCGAGGAAGTCACCGGTCTCACATACCGGCCCAACCAGGTCGTAGTTACGCGGTTTTCCCTGACGAGGTTCAAGCGCAACAATTTCCTGCCACGCTCCATAGAGAGCAGGGCGCATCAGGTCATTCATCGCCGCATCAATGATGGCGAAATTTTTTTCTTCGGCATGCTTAAGATACAGCACCTCGGTGAGTAGCACCCCGGCATTGCCTGCAATTGCACGACCCGGCTCAATAAGAATTTCCACCTGTCTATTACCCAGCTCTGCAAGTAATGCCGCAATCTGTTCTGCCGGTGTTGGCGGCTCTTCATTTTGATAACGAATACCAAGCCCGCCTCCCAGATCGAGATGCTTCAGCTTGATGCCATGCTCAGCGAGCAGGTCAACCAGCTCCAGCACTCGCTTCAGGGCATCTACGAATGGCGCTATCTGGGTCAGCTGTGAACCTATATGACAATCGATGCCATGCACATCAATGTTTTCCATTGCCTGCGCTTTCTGGTACACAGCTAAAGCCTGCTGATGTGCAATACCAAACTTGTTCTCTTTCAGGCCTGTTGAGATATATGGATGCGTCTGCGCATCGACATCCGGATTAACACGCAATGAAACCGGAGCAATCTTTCCCATTTCAGCAGCAATCTGGTTTATCACCTCTAGTTCAGCCTCTGATTCCACATTAAAGCAGCGAATACCCACTGCCAGTGCGCGTCTTATTTCTGCTGCTTTCTTACCCACTCCCGAAAATACGACTTTTG
>JBFHVK010000035.1:0-14018 GCA_041589615.1 Gammaproteobacteria bacterium
TCACCAGATTCTGGGTGTAAAAAACCAGTCTCAGGGACAGATTATTTTCGTTGATACTCCAGGTATTCATAGTGGTGGTAATCGTGCGATTAATCGTTATATGAATAAGGCGGCCAGTTCGGTTATTCATGATGTCGATGTAATTCTTTTTCTGGTGCAGTCGTTAAAATGGACTGAAGAAGATGAGCTGGTGTTAAAAAAATTAGAGAACGTGAACGCGCCAGTTGTATTGCTGGTTAATAAGGTAGATAAGGTTGAAGATAAGGATTTATTGTTGCCTTATCTTGGCGAGATAAGCCAGAAGTATAATTTTGAAAATGTAATACCTGTCTCGGCCAAACGTGGTGATAACCTTGAGGAGCTGGAAAAGCATATCATTGGCCTGTTGCCTGAGAATCCGCCATTTTTTCAGGATGATGAATTTACCGATAGAAGTCTGCGTTTTCTTGTCGCTGAAATTATACGAGAGAAACTGATCCGTGAGCTTGGCAAGGAACTGCCGTACCAGACAACAGTTGAAATAGAAAAATATAAAGACGAAGAAAAACTAACACGTATACATGCGCTCATCCTTGTTGAAACCAAGGGCCAGAAAAAAATAGTCATCGGTGACAAGGGTGCAAAGCTTAAAAGTATTGGTACAAAAGCACGTGTAGATATCGAAAAACTCATAGATCGTAAAGTGTTCTTACAGCTATGGGTTAAGGTCAAAGCGGGCTGGTCTGATAGTGAAGCTTCATTGCGAAGCCTTGGTTATGATAGTGACTAGGCCACGGCATTTCTGACTTGCTGCTTACCATGTTAGTCAGCCAGATAGTCGAGTTAAACCATGCGAGTACAGGACCAGCCTGCCTATATTTTACATCACAGACCATTCCGTGATACCAGCCAGATTATTGAAATACTGAGCAGGGATCATGGACGGCTTTCTATTATGAGCCGTGGTAGCCGTGCCGCGAAATCCCGCCTGAAAGCCGTACTTCAACCTTTTGTGCCACTGCTGGTTAGCTGGTCCGGTAAAGGTGAGATGCCTACACTTTCATCTGCTGAAGTTCAGGGCAACAGTGCTTTTCGATTAACCGGTAAAGCACTGCCCAGTGCGCTGTATATGAATGAGCTCCTGATGCATCTATTGCATAAGCACGATGTGCAGGAGGATATATTTATTCTGTATGAATCGGTTATACGCCTGCTTTCAGAAGGTCAACAGATCGAGCCGGTACTCAGGTTGTTTGAGAAGCAGTTACTGGAAGGTCTGGGTTTTGGTTTGAGTCTGGATCGATGTGCGCAGTCAGGCAGGGCAGTTGTTGCCACTGATGAGTATGCCTATTACCTGGAGCATGGGCCGGTTGAGTTGTCGATGGTGAATGACGATGCCTATGTGACTCGACTAATGGGCAGTAGCCTGCTTGACCTGCATGCTAATACGCTTCAATCAGAGCAGTCACTGCGAGATGCAAAACGCCTGATGCGCTCGGTGTTGCATTATTATCTGGGCGGCAAGCCCTTAAAGAGTCGTGAGCTTTTCCGTTAGATCAGGCTTTCACGTTATTCAGCAGTGAAGCGCTTTTTCCCTGATTTCCCTGGGCGTTATAAGTTTGATCAGTTTCCGTTCTGTTACCCGATAGCAGGGCAATGATATCCCTGTGTATCTGGCCCTGACGATTGAGCAGACGGCCATTGGTTTCATTCTGTTGCTGGCAACGGGTAATGATATCCCGTGTATGATTCCAGGCCCTGATGAGTGACTGGTCTCCGCTACTGGCAATAAATTCATTGAAGGATTGCTCACTGGATAGTGCTATACGTTGTGCATCCAGGGGCTCTAGCTGGTTGAGTAATTGCTGCTTCTGTTCTGTAATTGTGCTTAGAGCTTCATACTGGTTTTCATCCAGTGCTGCTTTTTCCTGCTGTAAGCACTCGAGAAGCTGCTCGCTAAGCTGGTGAATTGAGTGGAGTAGAGAGAGTAAATCAGGCATGAGTATTCACTTTATTCGAGTAATGATTTTTCCAGGTTAATAAGGTTTTCAGCAATTTTGTCAGGATCCAGAGGATAATTTCCGCGAGCAATTTCCTGTTTAATGGCTTCGACTTTTGCACTATCTACTTCTGGCGCGCTTTTTAACTGTTGTTGCAGTTCTATGACCTGTTGCGAGCCCTGTGACAGGCTGACAGTATCTTCACCGCCTGAGGCTGCGGGCTTTCTGGCTTCGTCTCCAGCGGTATTATTAGCACTCTGTGGCTTTCCAGTGCTGTTATTCACTGAGCCGTTAGTGCCTCTGTTTAATGGGTTGATCGGGTTAGTCATCATGCTCTCCAGGTGCCAGGCACCGTATTATTTACTCTCTCACAGTCTATATCGGCCAGCCGTGCAATTACTTTAATAAAAATATAACTAATTTATGCTGACCACACCTGCTTCCTTAACCGTGCCTTCTATAATCCGTTTTGATGACAGATTTTTGACCCTTATGCGCTCCCCGCGGATACCATTCATTAATGCTGTTCCGCTCATTTTCACAGAATATCCAGTATTTTTGGCGACAATCGAAACAATTTCGCCTCTTTTAATCAAGGTAGGGGGCTTTACATAATTAACCTTGATGATTTTGTGTTGTGGTAGGCGTCGCTTGAGTTGCTGGCCAATCAGCTGTTCGGCTCTGGTGTAATAACCTGACCTGAGCTGACTCAGGTCAGATTCGATGCTGACAAGGTCGTGTTTTCCCAGGATATGTCCACGTGGCAAAGGCTCTGCTGTGTGAATGACCTCTGCGAACAGGCGTATATTGGCATTTATAAAGACCGTCCAGGGAGCATCACCAGTGCATTTGACATGTACGGTGGCTTTGCCGCTAAAGTGGCTACCTGGCGCCAGGCTAGTCGTTAATGGGGTGCTGCACTGTGTCAGCCGGAGGCGGCTATCCAGTTGCCCCATCTTGATATCTACTCTGGAAAAGGCCTTTGTATCGATATTACTGCTGAGGAATTTTTCTGCGCTGTGGATTATGTCGCTGTGGGGGTGATGGGTAACAGGTACTGCGAAAGCACCGTTTGTCTGTAACCCCAGAAGTAGCAGCAGTAGCTGTGCAGGGAACAGTAAACGGGCTTTTGCAGTGGCTAATATCATGTAGAGTTAATTTCCTGTATTAATTCATCAATATGGGAAAACAGCTGTTGGCTATGCTGCTCGATTTCGGCGAGTTTTTGACAGGCCGCATCGAATTGTCCCTGTGAAGCTAAATGTGCAATTTCTTTGCCAATTTCATGAACACGAGCATGTGGTACTTCCATACGCTGGAAAGCGTCGTTGCCATTCAGGTAGGAAACACCTTTGCTGTAATACCACTGGCCCAGTCGGCACTGAGTGTGATCGATCAGTTCATTCTCAGGCATCATTTCTGCCCCCATGGCCATATTGGTAAGTTTGATCTTACGTGTAATATGGTCAGCCTTTGCCGTGTATAGCAATATATGGTCCTGATCAAAGCTTGCCAGATGATTAAACTGCTTGAGAATTGACTCATTCAGGCGCTTCGCATGAGTAAGCACATCAAATACCTGCTGGTTCTCGTGCTGTACAGAGAGGGTGATCTCATTGAGTTTTGAGGCCATCTCAGCCGAGACTGACTGCTGTTCGTTAGCAGATGTCGAAATGGTCTGTACCTGTGCCGTTACATCATTCACCACAGCCGTTACATCACCCAGTGCGATTGCAACGGTTTCCAGGCTATCGAGGCTGGTACCCAGGCTGTCCTTACTGGCCGTCATGGAATTACCGACCTCTTCCATGAGTGAGTTCATGGTAGTGGTAACGGTTTCGATTTCTACCGTTGCTTTTTCAGTTTTAGATGCAAGCTGCTTAACTTCATCTGCAACCACCGCAAAACCACGTCCAGCCTCACCTGCTCGGGCCGCCTCTATGGCGGCATTTAATGCTAGCAGGTTGGTCTGGTTTGCGATATCACGCACAATCGCGGTGAGGTTATTGATTTCTTCAGTGAATCCGGCAAAACGCTGTACTTCGTTAAACATCGAAGACAGGGCGCCTTCGAGCAGATCCATATCACCCATCATGGATGAAATCGCCTGGTTTCCTGATTCGGTTTTTTCATAGCTCTCATTTGCCCTGTCTGCAGTTGCATTGGCTGACTGGGAAATTTCAGATGCAGAGGCTGCCATTTCTTCAGTGGCCGTTGCTACACTCGCAATGGCATCACTGATGGTGTTAGCCTCTTTCTGCAGCTGGAGGTTCTTGCTGAGAATTTCGAATGTTTCTGCAAGTGACTCGACACCAGCAGCTGCTACATCAGACAAGGTCGAATTATGCTCACCAATAAGTGCTGTAACGTCAGACAGTGTACCTGCGGTACCCGAGTTTGACTTGCTGAGCTTGTTGAGTTCCAGTAGGTCAGCTCGGAGAGCTGCCTGCAGTATCGGAAGAGCATGTTTGGTTAAAATAAATGGACTGGGCATAGATTGTCTCAGTTATGTCTATTGTTCTATTTTTATTAAATG
Organism: Gammaproteobacteria bacterium; assembly: GCA_041589615.1. Taxonomy (GTDB): domain Bacteria; phylum Pseudomonadota; class Gammaproteobacteria; order SZUA-229; family SZUA-229; genus SZUA-229. The sequence continues at coordinate 4,516 of JBFHVK010000035.1, forward strand.
TATCGACCGGTAGAAATTTACTAGCGATTCAGTACATATAGACTAGTATCTGTATTAAGCCAAATACATAATTCAGCTAAATAATGTACCAGATGTATTTGAGTATAGTAGAAAAATATCAATCTATAAATCAGTCCAGTACGCATCAGGATTACGTAAATGAGTAAATTCTGCGAACTGATAAACACCCTACGATTTGGAGTCATAAATGGCAGGTGTATTAGACAGTGTTGACAGTCGCACTCAGCTGGCCGGTCATAACCGGCTGGAACTGTTACTTTTCAGGCTGGAAGGAAAACAGCGCTATGGCATCAATGTATTCAAGGTGCAGGAGGTCATACGCTGCCCCAAGCTGACTCACATGCCAAAAGCTGACAGGAAGGTTGTGGGTGTGGCGCATCTGAGAAATCGTACCATCCCGGTGATGGACCTGGGTTTGGCGATTAGTAATCAGCCTATTAAGGACAGGGAAAACAGCTTTGTGATTGTGACCGAATACAATCGCTTTATACAGGGCTTCCTTGTCGCTACAGTTGATCGAATAACCAATATGAACTGGAAGGATATATTGCCACCACCCAAAGGCAGTGGCAGTTCCAGTTACCTTACCGCGGTGACCCATGTCGATAAGGAAATGGTGGAAATTATCGATGTTGAACGCGTGTTTGCCGATATTATGGGACACAATGAGGATGTTTCCTCAAATGTAATGGATAGTGCATCGGAGATGAATACTGAAAAGCCCAGGCACGTTCTTGTGGTCGATGACTCATCGGTTGCGCGAAATCAGGTTAAGCGTGTACTGGAAAAAGTCGGTATCGAATGCACGCTGGCGAATGATGGCCAGGCCGGGCTCGAAGTGTTGCAAAAATGGGCTGATGAAGGAACGCCAGTTAACGAAAAAATCGCACTGGTTATATCCGATATAGAAATGCCGCGTATGGATGGTTATACGCTCACAACAAAGATACGTAAGGATCCAAGGCTGGATGGGCTCTATGTTATGTTGCACACATCTTTAAGTGGTGTGTTTAACAACAGCATGGTAGAGAAGGTTGGAGCAAATCATTTTATTCCCAAATTCAAGCCAAATGAGCTGGCGCATACTGTGATTAATATTATCAATAATAAGGATCCCAAAGATGGTATGGATGAAATCAGTGATGATTAATGTGTGATCAAGAAATACTACTCCAGGGCATTATCACAAAAAAATACAGGCTATAACCTCAGCTTGAGGCGGAAATAAGTTCAAATGACAGTTAGTTTTAGTCCCGATGAATATAAAAATTTTCAGGTCTTTCTCGAGAAGGCCTGTGGCATTGTTCTGGGTGAAAATAAGCATTACCTGGTTTCAAGTCGATTAAATCGCCTGATGCAGGAAAATAATATACCTTCCTTGCAGGTTCTGGTAGACACACTTGAAAAGTCTTTAAATAGTGTTTTAAAAACCAAAGTCATAGAGGCAATGACCACCAATGAAACATTGTGGTTTCGCGATACTTATCCGTTTCAGGTTCTTAACCAGACGATATTTGAAGAGCTTAGAGAACAGAGAAAACCATCGGTAAGAATATGGTCAGCCGCATGCTCCAGTGGGCAGGAACCATACTCAATGAGTATGGTGGCAGAAGAGTTCTCGAAAAAGAATCCCGGTTTCAGAGTGGAAATCGTTGCGACAGATATTTCACAGGCTATTCTGAATGAGGCAAAACAGGCAAAGTATGATGCACTTGCGCTTGCTCGTGGTCTGTCAGAAGAGCGAAAGCGTCAGTATTTTTCTCCACTGGGTGATCAATGGCAGGTGAATGCGAATATACGCCAGCGGGTTAGTTTCCGTGAAGTTAACCTGCTACAGAGTTATGCATCGATGGGCAAGTTTGATGTAATTTTCTGTCGTAATGTTTTAATTTATTTTTCTACCGAATCAAAAAAAGATATTCTGGAACGTATGGCAAAAAGTTTGAATCCGCGTGGTTTTCTCATGCTGGGTGCTTCTGAATCTATCGCGCAGTATTCAGATAAATTTGAAATGGTTCGTGCAAGTACAGGTGTGGTATATCGACTTAAAGCTTTCTAGAAGTGCATTACTACATCATATAATTATATATCTGAAAAAATCATAGATGATTAGCAATAAAAAAGCCCCGACAATACGGGGCTTTTTTACACTATACAGAAAAGAATTATTATTTTTCTAGACTCTGATAATAACTTATCAGTATCTCTGCAACTTCTGGACGTGAGAACTCTTTGGGTGGGGCAATACCCTGGCCAAGCATTTCACGTACCTTGGTGCCTGATAGTAATACGAAGTCTTCTTTCTGGTGGTCAGGTGCTTCACGCATCATCACAACCTTGTCCAGTTTCTTCGAATAGGCAGTATGGTCAGCTTCGAATATTTCTATATCGAGGGCACCGGCTGGTACTTCATCTTTGAAGATAGTCTGTGCATCGAAAGCACCATAGTGATCACCAACACCTGCATGGTCACGGCCAATAATAAAGTGAGTCGCACCCATGTTCTGGCGGAATACCGCATGTAATACAGCTTCCTTGGGTCCGGCATATAACATGTCGAAACCGTATCCAGTAACCATTGCACTGTTTTGTGGGAAATACAGTTCTACCATTTTACGGATGGCTGCATCACGTACAGGTGCAGGGATATCGCCAGGCTTGAGCTTGCCCAGTAGCATGTGGATAACAAGGCCATCACAGTTCAGTCGGTCCATGGCCATATGGCAAAGTTCTTCATGTGCCAGGTGCATAGGGTTACGCGTCTGGAAGGCAACCACTTTTTTCCAGCCACGCTCTGCAATTTCATTACGAATTTCAACAGCCGTGCGGAATGTGTCGGGGAATTCAGTCTGGAAGTAGGAAAAGTTTAATACCTTGATTGGGCCTGATAGACAAACTTTACCCTGTGAATTAAATGCTTCAACACCGGGATGATCTTCACCCTTGGCAGGACGATAAACCTGCTCGGTCATGGCGGCCATATCTGCATCACTAAACTCTTCTACCGCTTCAACATCCATTACCGCAAGTACAGGGTTACCATCAACATTTGGGTCTTTTAGTGCAATGCGATCACCCGCTTTGATATTACCGGCATCTTCTACCAGGTTCAGTACTGGCGTTGGCCAGAATAAACCAGAGGTGGTTTTCATGTCTTTGGCAACAGACAGGGCATCTGCCTTGTTCATATAACCGGTTAGCGGATTAAAGTATCCTGCGCCCATCATAACGGCGTTTGCTGCACTGGCAGAGCTCACAATTATAGATGGAAGGCTGTCTGCTTCGGTTTGCAGCGCCTCGTTTTCTGCTGAGTCATAAACAAATAGCGGATTCAGTGTGTCTGAACCATGTGGTTTTATCATTGTGATCTCCTCGCCTGGACACAAGCATTGTCCGGGTATTTTTTATAATAAGTAATATTAGTAGGCAGTAATATATGTGTTTTGCGGTATCGATAATTTGATTTTGATCATATCAATGAGCAGTTTTACATCTTTGCTGCATCTTAAAATTGTCTCCACATCATAAAGCTGAATGTGAGATTAGCTAATTGATATCATTAAGGGAAGGATGAGTTTTTTTTATTAGATCAAAAATAGATATTCAATATTCGTTATATGGGAAATTACTGATGTATGCATCATGCAGGATACAGGGGCTGATGTGTTATTTGGCCTGTATTTTGTATTTCCTCATTATGTCTTTAAGTTTCCGGTTCAATTAGTCCTGAGCATTGCCGCAGGCGGCAATAGTTGCCGCTAAAGCCTGCCGAAATAAGCTTTGGTTTTCGTAAGTGTCTGAAATATATTAATAAAATATATTGGCATTACCTTTGCAGTATCTTTTGCACGAGGAGAATTTAATGCCTGTGAATTTTGATAAAGCTTTCGGATTACATGATAACGCGTTGCTGCTGTTTGAACGTCGCACGCAGTTGTTATCTGAAAATATTGCGAATGCAGACACACCTGATTTTAAGGCACGTGATATCGATTTTAATCAGGTGCTACAAAATGCCCAGTCACAGTCGGTCAGGTTAAATACTTCACATCAGGATCATATTAGCCTGTCGCAGCAGCCTTACGCAGAAGATGTTCAGTTCCGTGAAGTTGAGCAGAGTGCAGCAGATGGAAATACTGTTGATCTACAAAAAGAGAAAGCGGCGTTTGCGGAAAATGCAATTCGGTATCAGACCACGATGCATATTTTATCGCGAAAAATTAGTGGTCTTAAATCAGCCTTTAAAGGTGAATAATTATGTCAGTTTTTAAAGTATTTGATGTTGCCGGTTCAGGAATGAGTGCACAGATGTTGCGACTGAATACAGTTGCTTCAAACCTGGCTAATGCAGAAAGTATTGTCACCAATAAGGAAGATGTATATCAGGCACGTCATCCGGTTTTTGAATCGATTATGCAGGAAGTCGGCAACACTGATGAAGTGGCAACAGTAAAAGTACGAGAAGTGATGCAGGAAGAAACAGCAGCTATTCCGCACTACCGTCCAAATCATCCTCTCTCGAATGAAGAGGGTTATGTGTTTAGCCCGAATATTGATGCGGTTGCCGAAATGGCCGATATGATTTCTGCATCTCGTAGTTATCAGAATAATGTTGAAGTGCTCGCAACAGCAAAAGAAATGCTGTTAAGAACATTACAACTTGGCCAGAGTTAACGAGGACTGAATAATGGAAATAGGTACATATGAAAACATTCCTGGCCTGCGCACAATTATGGATAAGGAAGATGACAGCAGCAGTCGCACCGAGCTTGGCCAGAATGAGTTTCTTAAATTGATGACAACGCAGCTGTCAAACCAGGATCCATTTAAACCAATGGAAAATGGTGAATTCATGGGACAGATCGCACAGTTTGGTACGGTTAATGGAATCAATGAATTGCTCACATCATTCCAGGATCTGGCTACCAACTTACAATCATCACAGGCCCTGCAGGCTTCAAATCTGATAGGCCGCCAGGTGCTGGTGAATCATGACCAGGGTCATTTACCTGCGAGTGGATCATTACTTGGTGCTGTAGAACTTGATTCAAGTTCATCGAATGTTGCTGTGAATATATATGACACAACAGGTGAAGCGCTGGGCAGAGTAGAGCTGGGTGCGCAGCCAGCAGGACTTGCACAGTTTGCATGGGATGGTACAACTTTTTCAGGACAACGCGCACCAGCAGGACGTTATCGTGTTGAAGTAGAAGCCAGTTATGGTGGTACAACGCAGTCCTTAACACCCCAGGTGGTGGATGAGGTTCACAGTCTTACACTGGGTGGTGTGGGACAGGAAATGATCGTGGAATTGAAAAATCTTGGTAGCGTCAGCTTTAACCAGGTTAATCAGATTCAGTAATAACTAACTGTAGTTAAAGGCGAGGAATTTAGTATGTCATTTAATATTTCACTCAGTGGTCTTAACGCCGCATCTTCAGATCTGGACGTGACCAGTAATAATATTGCCAATGTTGCAACTACAGGTTTTAAAGAATCTAGAGCCGAGTTTGGCGATATCTTTGCAGCCTCACGCCTTGGCACAACGTCGAAGGCCATTGGTGCGGGTGTGCAGCTAACGTCTGTATCACAGCAGTTTGGCCAGGGTAATCTTGAATTTACCGAGAACACGCTGGATATGTCTATCAGTGGAGAAGGCTTTTTTGTAATGCGCCAGAACCAGACCAGTAGCGATATTCTTTATACGCGTGCGGGTGCATTCCAGGTTGACCAGAATGGTCTGGTAGGCAATAGCCAGGGGCAGATACTGCAGGTGTTTCCTGTAGACCAGACCACGGGCATCGTTACTACTACCAGTCTGACAGGTACTGTGCCGTTACAGGTTCCGAACACTGTCGGTACACCACAGGCAACAACACAGGTTGATATTAATCTGAATCTACCAGCGGGCATCGGCCCTGCAATAAACCCTGCTGCGGTAGGTGGTATTGATGATGAATTTAATGCGGCAATTGCAGGCTCTACGACGGTCACACCGAGTGTTGCTAACTACCATAATTCAACCTCAGCAACAGTGTTTGATTCGCAGGGTAATTCACACATTCTAACGATGTACTTCGTGATGACTGATGACCTGAATAATACCTGGGAAGTGCGTTCAACGCTGGATGGTTTCCCCATGCAGATTGGTGGTGCTCTTTTTCCAGCTACGATTGATTTTGATAGCTCAGGCACACTGGATATTGCAACTTCCACAGGCGGTGGTGCATTAAACTTTGATGCTTTTCCCTTAACGAATGGTGCTGCGCCAATCGATATGGTGATTGATTTTACCAATCAGGGAAATACCATCACCCAGGAAGCGCAGGGTGGTTTTTCAGTACAGTCGCTAAGCCAGGATGGTTTTTCAACGGGTCGTTTATCTGGCCTTGAAGTTGATGACCAGGGCCTGGTTAGAGCAAGTTTCACCAATGGCCAGACAACGGCACTGGGTAAGATTGCTTTAGCCCGTTTTGAAAACCCACAGGGTTTGCGCCAGACAGGTAATACCAACTGGGTTGAAACGGTTAGTTCTGGCCCGGTGATTGGTGGTGAAGCAGGTACCGGTAATTTCGGCCTGATACAGGCGGGTGCGCTGGAAACATCGAATGTCGATTTAACAGCAGAACTGGTTAACCTGATTACTGCACAGAGAAATTTCCAGGCAAACTCGAAAGCAATCGAAACAGCGAACAGTATTACACAGACCATTATTAATATTACGTAATGAGTCAGGGTAATTAATTAACGCTAAACAATGGTGGGATTGAAGAATGGATAAAATGCTTTTTACTGCAGCAAATGGTGCACGGCAGGCGATGCAGGCGCAGACGGCGATCTCGCATAATCTCGCCAATGCAAATACCATTGGTTTCAAATCCCATTTCAATACATTTACCAGCTGGCATGTAGACGGACCCGGTTTTAATACACGCGTGATGAATCAGCAGCATGCAGATGATGTTGACCTGAGTGATGGTCCAATGACCACCACAGATCGAGAGCTGGATGTCGCGATCAATGGTAAAGGTTTTATCGCCGTACAGAATTCGAAAGGTGAAGAAGCATACACTCGTGCAGGTGATTTTAGAATTGATAGCGTGGGCCGTTTAACAACCGGTGCGGGTTTTTCTGTTCTGGGTAATGGTGGTCCTATTGCTATTCCACCTGCAGAAAAGATTGAGATTGGACAGGATGGTTCCATCAGCATTGTTCCAGTTGGGCAGACAGCTGATTCACTGGTAATTGCCGATCGAATTAAACTGGTTGATCCCGAGCTGTCGAATTTACGTAAAGATGCCGATGGTCTTTTCCAGAATGCGCAAGGTGGTGTTGAACCTGCCGCGGCGGATATTGTTCTTGAGAATGGTGTAATTGAACACAGTAATGTTAATGCGGTAGGTCAGATGATTGAGCTGATTACCAATGCACGACATTTTGAAACAAATGTGAAACTGATGCAGGAAGCGAAAACCACCGATGAAGCATCGGCTCGCTTACTACGAAATAGTTAAAACTTGATGAGTTGTCTGGAGAGAATATTATGAATCCGGCTTTATGGATTTCCAAAACAGGACTGGATGCACAACAAACGCGTCTGTCTGTTATTTCAAATAACCTGGCGAATGTAAATACAACCGGTTTTAAACGTGATCAGGCTATATTCCAGGACCTGATATACCAGAACCGTCGTCAGGTAGGTGGACAGACTACAGAAGACAGCCGGTCACCAACGGGTATGTTGATTGGTACCGGTGTGCGAGTGGTCGCAACAGAGAAATTGCATAACCAGGGTAATATTGCACAAACAGGCAAGTCGCTGGACATGGCGATTCTGGGGCGCGGATTTTTCCAGATACAGCAACCTGATGGCACCATTTCTTACACGCGTGATGGTACATTCCAGATGGATGCGGATGGACAGGTAGTGACCTCTCAGGGCATGTTATTACAACCTGCCATTACAATTCCCTCAGACACACAAAGCCTGACGGTTGGCCAGGATGGAACGGTAACCGTCATTACGGGTACCAATACAACCCCTACACAGATTGGAAATATTCAGCTGGCAGATTTTGTTAATCCAGCAGGTTTACAACCGGAAGGTAATAACCTGTTTACTGAAACTGCGTCGAGTGGCGCACCTACAACCGGTGCGCCAGGTTTAACCGGCCTGGGCATTCTTGAGAGTGGTGCGGTGGAAACATCAAATGTAAATGTGGTTGAAGAACTGGTTAATATGATCGAAACACAACGTGCGTATGAAATGAATTCTAAAGTTATTTCAACGACCGACCAGATGCTGCAATACATCAGCAATAATCTTTAAATAGCTGTATATATTTAACAGGTGACGTATGAAGGTTTTATCAGGTTTTAAATTTATCTTGATATCAATCAGTGTTCTTCTGGGGGGATGTGCGACCACGCCACAGGAGCTGGCTGATTTTGAGCCTATTGTTCGCCCTGTTGCGCCAAAACCGCCGAGTTATACTAATGGCTCATTATTCCAGCAGAATACGGTATCGATGTTCCAGGATCCAAAGCCCTATAGAATTGGCGACATCATTACCATCAAGCTGCAGGAAAGTACCAGTGCGAGCAAGTCGGCAGGTACCAGTACTTCGAAAGAAGATGAGTTAAGCATGGCAGCACCCACGTTCTTCGGCTTAACGCCAACACATAATGGCAGTAATCTGTTTGAAATGAATGTTGCGCCAGAAAGAGAGTTTAGTGGTGAAGCCGATAGTTCACAGAGTAATAGTCTGAGTGGTGAAATTACCGTTACCGTGGTGGATATTTTACCTAATAATAATCTGGTAGTGCAGGGTGAGAAATGGTTTACCCTGAACCAGGGTAAAGAATATATTCGCATCGCCGGTGTCGTAAGACCACAGGATGTGTTGCCTGATAATACACTGGCGTCATCCAAGCTGGCAGATGCACAGATTGCCTATAGTGGAGAAGGTTTCCTGGCAGATGCTAACGAACAGGGCTGGTTCGGTCAGTTCCTGAATAGTTCCTGGTGGCCTTTCTAGGGGGTTAAATCAAAAAGACATATAGAATAAAAGCTAAGGCATAACAAAAACAAAAAACAAAAGAAAACGCAAATTAACGCAAATGCGCGCAAATAAAAGCAAATGATTTAAACGGGAGTGACGCCTGCGGCGTAAGGCATTCCTTATCTACTAAATCGTGTCATTTAATACATTCCTTCCGTCGGGGACAGAACGTCATTTAGCGCATTCCTTCCCTCGGGGACAGACCGTTGCTTTTTACGCTCTGTCCCCTGTTGTGATACCACAGAAATCAATCTTGCCCACTTAGCGGGTTCTAACACTCGCGTGGTTGCAAACACAGGTGACATTTCATAAACAGGCATTGCATCCCGGATAAAAACTTCCCATCACATTGGCCCCGCTCTTGCAGTATCTAGCTATATAGAAACAGTTTTTCTGGAGAGTGCCAATGCTTTGGCAGAA
>JBFHVK010000036.1:0-13971 GCA_041589615.1 Gammaproteobacteria bacterium
CTATTGAAGGTAGTAGTGTGTATTGTGTCGGCAAACAGGGGCAGGCAGCTGCTTCCGAACTTGAAGAGATTATTGAGGAGCTATTATAACCATGAGCAATATTTCATCTAAACTGGTCAATAGTGTGCGTAACGCTATGGACCCTAAAGAACAAGATAAACAACAGGATACAGAACAAGCAGCAACAAAAACACCGGCTCCAGCATCTTCACCTGCTGAAAAAAAACCAGCTCCAGCTGAAAAGCCAGCACCTAAGAAGAAAAAAACAGATGATGATGACGCGCCCCTGCCAAAATTACCTTCACGTCGCTGCTGGCCTGATTAAATAGCGGGCAATGTTAGTCAGCACATGAGCTTAATATTATTGCCAGTGTAAAACTGGCAATAGCTCATATTATCTATGAGCTATCTTTTTGTTTTTACTATATCAGTAATAAATTCTTCAAATGTTTACTATTAATAAGCCATTAATAACCCAGTAGAAAAAATATCTGTTCAGATAGTATGAAATCGACTAGCGCTAGTTTTGGCTGCAATCTGAAACTTATCCCTGAATATACATGTGACCTAGCAGGTTTTTCTAATTTAAGCCTGAGGCTGGTGTATAAGTATCAGTTTTTTTACTGAGTATTAATCGTACAGTTTTAGCTTGCTATGAGACTAAAGCCTGGACAGATAATCCGCTACCGCATACAGCTCATCATCTGTTAGTGCCTTAACCTGATTCACCATCACGGGATTACTGTTTTTACGATAACCATCGCGTATCCATTTCATATGCCGAAGCAGATATGCATGATGCTGGGATTTGAGTTTTGGAAAGTAGGCATCATTGTTACCTTCGCCTTCGTCACCATGGCATTGCTTGCATCGTTGCTGGTAAATAGTTTTTCCAGTTTCTAGCTGTGTGCCATCGCCTGTACCTGGCGCAGGGTCTGGTGGTAACTGGGCTATATAGGCAGTGACATCGGCAATCGCCTGAATTCCCCCGATCGACTCAGGGTCGGTGAATGGGTACATGGTTGGATTTTCACGGTTTCTGGCACGAATATCGGCCAGTTGCTTGATCAGGACCTTTCGGTGCTGGCTGGCAATAACCGGGAAACTACCGTCTTTCTTGCCCCAGCCAGTGGGCATGTGGCAGCTGGCACATAGCGGGTATATTCGCTTGCCATTCTCGATATCCGGTGTGAGGGTGAGTGAACGCTGTATCTCATCGGAAGTTGATAATGCACAAAGCGGAGCGATCGCAAAAAGAGCTACAATACACTGTGTGAAGATTTTAATCATGTGGTTAGCTTAGCACTGTTGAATAAGTGGTTTTTATATCAGATCAATTTATGATGAATTTAAGCAGGTTTTTCTCATTTTTCGTACTGTTTTGTTTGCTTCCGGCAATGTTATATTCTGCGCAGGTTAGTGAGCTGCGTACTATAGAAGGTGGTGACACCGAGATTGATTTACGTATTTTTAAATCGAGCGGTAAAGTTCTTTTACTGGGCTTTCCCTGTGATGAAGGTAGAAGTATTGCTGAAGAGAAAACAGCGACTTCACTAGCGGCTGATGGTGTGGAAGTATGGATGCCAGATCTGCTCTCAGCCTATATGTTGCCAAAAGTAAAAAGCAGCCTGGCTAACATACACACCGACGCAATAATCGCCCTGATTGCAGAAGCCAAGAAGACAGGAAAAGATGTTTATCTGATAGCCAGTGGCCCTGATACCGAACTAGTGTTGCGCGGTGCAAGGGAATGGGAAAAACTTCAGCCGAATAATCCGCTGGCTGGAGCCATACTTATGTTTCCAAGGCTCTTCAAAGATGCACCTCAGCCGGGGGTCGCGCCTGAATATGTCGAAGCCGTCGGGCAGACGAAATTACCTATAATGCTACTCGAAGGTGAGCGCACTCCAAACCGCTGGGGAATTGCTAATCTAAGTGATGCATTACATGCAAGTGGTAGTCAGGTTATATCTAAGGTGATTCCGATGGTAAGAGGCTACTTTTTCAAACGTGCAGATGCAAATCGCTCTGAAGATGTTGTGACTTCCCAGCTTGCAGGCATGATTAAAGTCAGTTTGTTTTATCTTCAAGAAGAGAAAAAATAATGTTTAAACATGTAATGATACTATTGCTTTTTGTATTAAGCAGTTCACTGCAGGCTAGCAACCTGAAACCGTTTACGGCAGACCTTGCTACGCCACCACTAAAACTGGAAGATTTACAGGGTGTGATGCACAACCTGGATGACTACAGGGGCAAAGTTGTTTTATTACAGTTCTGGGCAACTTATTGCACACCCTGCCGCAAGGAAATGCCATCCATGAACAAGATGATTAAAAAAATGGACGATGTGCCATTCAAAATTCTTGCTGTTGATATGGGGGAGACAAAAGCTGAAGTGGAAAAATTTGTGAACGAAGTTAAACCCGAGTTTACTATTCTAATGGATGAGTCAGGCAAGAGCATTGCAGACTGGCGTGTGTTTGCCGCACCGTCTAACTTTATTATCGATCCGCAGGGTAAAATTCGTTACACCTTATTCGGTGGTGTCGAATGGGATTCGGATGAATTAATCTCCCAGCTAAAGGCTCTCGGTAAATAAATTATGTTTGAATGATGCTTGGTGGAAAATCTACTGCTGTTCATTCTTGCATTTTTTCAGGTGGCAGTTAGCAATGTTTCCAGGAATTAGAAACCGCTGACTTCATGTATTTTGCAGCCGTATGTATAGCAGCCATCCCCAAGTTCTTTCTGTAAGCGTATAACTTCAGCATGAATTTCTATTGAGCCTTCATAATCCTTCTCAGATTCCATGGTCAAACAGAATCGTGTATGTGCCTGTAAGATCTTGTCGATGCCGATGAGAACACCCGTCTGGCTCATATCAATAATGAGCGCTTTGCTATAGATATCTCCATTCTCCAGCTTGAACCTGGTTTCACCGTTGATATGACTGCGTATTGCCGTTCTTCTTTCTTTGTCGTTACTATTTGATTCAGACACTTTTTCGTTTCCCGATGCTGGCTGGTTAGACGTTGTTTATGTCATTAATCATTTGTTAACTGGACTATAGATTTCTATGTGACTTTTGTATTCATTTATTTGGGTTAAGGCGACTACTAATTCATTTAGTGAAATTTAAAAATGTGAACTAGTTCCGTTTATGTGATTTGTATATACCTGTATGAGTTAACCCGAACAGGTGATAGATTGTGTAAGATTTTAAAAAGTCTATTTGTCTATGAAGGTAAATGTGATTATTTTTCTGGAGCTATTCAAGTGCTTGGTGCAATTCGGTACACCAGTGAGTTTGAAGGTTTTCACTGTAGTAGTTTTCAACGTCTGGTTTTTCAGGTAGCTGTGTCAGAAAACGTTGTAATGTTTCACATAGGCGCTGGCTATCTCCCTGTGGATATCTATAAATTGAAGTATATTGTTCTTTATAACAAAGGGCATCAGGGACTACAGGTATCGCACCCGCGCTAACGGCTTCCATAATGGCCAGCCCCTGGAATTCATGTATGGCTGTGCTTACCACCAGTACAGATTGTGACAGATAGTGCTCATACTGCTGCCTTGAAACTTTGCCGTTTATGATGATATGTTCGGCAAGATGATTTTCGATGTCTAGTAATGCACCGGGTGTTTTGCGGGGTCTTTCGCCGAGTAATGCGAGTTTGAAGTCTGTTCCTGATTCATGCAGTTTTATCAGTGCCTGTGTAAACAGTTGTGGTGCCTTGTCATATTCCCAGCGATGATTCCAGAGAATAAGTCCGGGTGTTTTCTGTTCGATAGCCTTTATGGGATTAATTGCAACCGGTAATACGGATGATTTATTCTTCAGTTGCTCCAATACTCCTTCAGGTACTTCATCTGGCAACCTGCCAAGTAAATCATTAACTCCCTGTAAAAATGAATCGCTATTGTAAGCAGAATTAAATAATAGTTTACTAGCACTCAGGGCACCGTAGAGCTGGACCATCTGTGGATCTACAGAATCGTGTTGCTGTTCTGAGGTTGGGTAGGCAAACTGGTTTTCATGAAAATAGTACAGGCTGGGCACGTTAGCTAAAGATGGATGAAGCCCTTTTAGTGTGGCCAGGTCGACCATCGAAGTTGCAAGAATCAGTTCGGGTTTCTGTTTCGGCAGGCTGTTTAACCAGGACAGGGGATTGCCTCGAATACGCCAGCGGAAGTGTCTGCCAGGTAGCTCGAGAACCTGCCAGTTGAACTCATCAAAGGTGTTGATAAGCCAGTCAGCCCAGGCTGCGTGACTATCGGAGCGGTAAGCAGACAACAGCCAGATGCAGGGCCTGTGATTCGTCATTATTGAAACTGTAAACTAGTCCTGCGCCATAAGAGTCTGCCCGGTTTCACTGCAGTCATCGCTCATTGCATACAGGTATACATCCATAACATCGTCTGCCAGAGGCAATGTATTCGGATCTTCACCCGGGTAGGCTCGAACGCGCATCTGGGTGCGCACTGCTCCAGGGTTGATGGCATTAACCCGTACCGGTCTGTCATCTGTATTCATTTCATCGGCGAGTATTTTCATGAAGCTGGTGATGGCATCCTTGGAAATGCCATAGGCACCCCAGTAGGCATGAGATTTATCATCAGTGGTAAACACAATGGATGAGCCCGGCGTGTTACGCATTAGCTCAAGCAGGGCTTTGGTCATTACAAAGGGGGCATTCAGGTTAACCTGCATGACCTTGTACCAGGTTTCGATATCATGCTGATGGATGGGGGTGGTCACACCCAGAATCGCTGCACTATGTAGCAGGCCGTGCAGACCGCCGAACTGTTCCTGCAGGGTTTCCGCCAGCTCTTCGTAGTCTTTTGGCGTGGCACCTTCGAGGTTGAGTGGATAGAGCGCCGGCTCGGGGTAACCTGCATCGACAATAGCATCGTAGGTTTTTTCCAGTTTGCTGGTAGTTCTACCCAGCAGTACTACGGTTGCTCCATAGGATGCATAGGCAATGGCTGCAGCCTGGCCGAGTCCATCACCGGCACCGGTGACTAGAATAACCCTGTCTTTTAGAAAATTGTCTTTTGCCTGGTATTGCATAAAATTCTCGAATATCTCTGTGACTGTTTATCTCAGCTAGCTGAGGAATGAATAATTGCCTGAGCGCATTTTACACCAGAGCGTAGTGCACCTTCGAGTGTTGATGGTAGTCCCGGCTGATTATTTTCTTCAATATAGACATAATCACCGCACAACCACAGGTTACTTAAAGGTGTTTCGATGCCCGGGCGAAAATGATCTACATCAGGGTGACACTGGAAGGTGGCTCGTTTTTCAGAAATCAGCTGACTGTCGATAATTTCGGGCAGATCAGGAATGAACGACCTGAGGTCATTTGCAACCACATCTACCAGGTCATCATGTGATAACTGTGTATGACTTCCGCTGGCACTGATAACGATTGCCAGAACATTGGCATGGCCACTTATGCTGCGCTCAAATACCCATTCTGCTGTTCCATTCACGATGCCGGTCATGGGGAAGGGCAGTGATACTGGCTGATCAAATTGCAGATAAAGTGTCGCCACAGGTTCATATTGAAGCTGATGTATTTTATCGATGGCGTCTGAACAGGCCGGGATGCTCTCCAGCAGCTTTGCAGTGATTCTGGGCGGGGTCGCCAGTATCACCTGATCAAACTGCTTTTGCTCATTATCTATATCGATTGAGCTTACCCGCTTATCTTCAGTCTGCAGTCCATGCAGTTTGCAGCGGGTATAAACCTTACCATCATGCTGCTCGATGAATGCCCTGGCATGTGCCGGGAAAACTTCACCAAGGTTGGTAGTGGGTATCAGCAGGTCGGTAAATTCAGCCGGGCCATTAAAGGTTTGCTGAAGTACGGTCTGAAAAGCTCGTGCCGATGCATTGTGAGGATGTGTGGTGAGAGCAGCCAGACAAACCGGTTTGAGAACATTCTCGACATAGGCCTCTGGCAGGCCTGCACTGGCTAACCAGTCGGTGACATTAATATCTGTTTGCATGGGCCGGTTAAGTAAGCTGTTAAAGCGGATCAGTACCCGAATTTTTTCCCTGAATGACAGGCTGGGTGTTTTAAATATTCCGAATAGTAAATGAAATGGCGCTGGAAAGGTGGGTAGCTCCAGATCGAAAGCAACAGAGGAGGTTGCAGCATCCATCATTAACATGCGGTGGGGTAGCCGCCTGAACAGAGAGTCGATATCTGCCTGCATATACCCGAGTAATTCAAGCATCTGCTGATAAGCGCCTATCATCAGGTGCTGGCCATTATCCAGCATCATCCCGTTCCATTCTGTAGCACGAGCGCGACCACCCAGTTGAGGTGAAGATTCAAATATGCTCACCTGGTGGCCATGTCGAGCGAGTTCAACAGCTGCAGCCAGGCCGGCCCAGCCAGCACCAATAATGGCAATCTGTTGAGGGGGTTTACTGTTCATTCAGGCCTGCTGTCGCTGGTAGTGTCGGTAGCGACGCTTTTCACGCCAGGCCGCTCGAAGTGCAAGATACAGTTTTCTAATGGGTGTCAGTTTGATGCGGTGTTCCAGCACACGGAAGCCATCAGCTTCGATTTCATCCAGTAACGACTGGTAGATTTCCGCCATAATCAGCCCACTGCGCTGTGTATAGCGGTCTTCGTCAGGCAGCTGGTTAAATGCCTTGTGGTAATACTCCCGTGCACGATCTGCCTGATGCTGAAACAGTGCCTGCACCGCATCACTGCTCACCGGGTGTGTGAGGTCGCCACGCTTTACACCGAATTGTTGTAATTCATCCTGTGGTAAATAAATGCGTCCCCGTTCTGCATCTTCTCGAACATCACGTAGTATATTGGTTAACTGGAATGCCATACCAAGATCGTGTGCATATTTCAGTGTTGCACGGTTCTGGTAGCCGAAAATCTCTGCGGACAACAGACCCACGACACTCGCCACCCGATAGCAGTACAGACTCAGGTCCTTAAAGCTTGCGTATTCATGGGTGTCCAGATCCATTTCCATGCCATCGATTATTTCCAGCAGGTATTCTTCAGCGAGGTTGAAGTCATTGAGCAGGTTCTGAAGTGCCTGGGTGACCGGGTGTGTAGCTTTAGACTGGTACAGACGCGCGACTTCTTCACGCCACCAGTTGAGTGTACGTCGGGCGACATCAATATCCTGGCATTCATCCACAACATCATCCACCTCACGACAGAATGCATACAGCGCCGTAATCGCACGGCGTTTCTTCTCTGGCAGAAATCGAAAGCTCGAATAAAAGCTGGAGCCACTGGCAGCTGCCTTGTCCTGGCAATATTGATCTGGATTCATAATTGGGCTGGTTATTTCGAATGCAGTGAATTTTGACCTAAACCAGTCAATAAGGCAAAGGGCATATCCTGCTAACAGGCATGTTGACTGGCAACGCCCGCTATTTGGTCTAGAATTTAGAGTTATGAAACTAAATGATAATATTAAATTCTTTGTCTCAGTAGTACCCCTGCTGTCCTACTGTGAAGCTGTATGATTACCTCAGTATATCACTTTGCCCCGAATGAACTCGATGAAACTCTAAAGGTTCTGAATGCTGCCATCACAAATCACCGTGCCTGGTTTGATCGATTGCATACCTCAATGCTATGCGGTGAGCCATTCCCGGAAGATATTCTCAATGAAGCAGCTCATACACAGTGTCAGTTTGGACAATGGTATTATGGCGATGTGAGTGACACTATACGTAGCTTCAAGGAATTTTCCGAACTTGAGGCAGTACATAAATATATGCATGATCATGCCAGGCAGCTTGCAAAATTATGTAAGCAGAATAAACCCGTTTCAGTTGAAGATTACAGGCCTTTTCTGGATAACCAGCATCATCTTATTGATCTGCTAAACAACCTGCATGATATGTTGATAGAGCATCAGTACTGCTTTGATGCACTGACAGGAGCTATCAATCGTAAATCTATTTCATTGCTACTGGAACAGTCTTTTGAAAATATGCGTCGTTATGGCATGACCTACTCACTGGCGATGCTGGATGCGGATTATTTCAAGAAAGTAAATGATCAGTATGGTCATATGGTCGGGGACCAGGTGCTTAAAAATATCGCCACGTATTTAAGAAAAACCTTGCGTAAGAGTGATTGTGTAGGACGTTACGGTGGGGAAGAGTTTCTTATTATGTTACCTGAAACCAGTTTGCAGAAGGCATTTGACGTCATGGATCAATGCCGGGAAGGGCTGGCAAAATATGATATGGTAACTACTGAAGGCACCATACATATCAGTGTTTCAATCGGGGTGGCCGAGTTAAGCAAAGAAGATGAAGATGCCTGGCAAACTGTTAAGCGAGCCGACTTTGCATTGTATAAGGCAAAAGAGGAAGGGCGTAACTGTGTGGTTAAAAGTCTCGGCTGAATTAAATTTCTTATCACCTCATAAGCAGGCTGGCATTCGTTTGCTCATATCAGCCTGCGTAAAAACTAGTCAGTCAGTTCTCCGGTATCCTTCGGCAGGTGATAGGAAACCACAGTAGTCAGCATTACTACAATCACACCTAGTCCGATCATCGTCGCAACCGGGCTTATATCTGCACCGGCAACTAAAGCATACGCTGCCGAAGCAATCAGCATGGCCAGGTTCTCGAAAAAATTCTGTACCGCAACTGCACCACCCGAGCCGATAGACTGATGACCAATTTCCTGTAATGCAGCATTAATGGGTACTACGAAAAGCCCGCCACATATACCGGCAAGTAACAGACCTAGTCTTGCTGCCCACAGTGTATCGAGTGTGGAGAGAATAATTATAACTAGTCCCATTGCATAAGCGGCCATGCGTGCACGGCGTAAGTAGGCCATCGGAATGAGTCGTGGTACCAGTATTGAACCGATGGCAATGCCCAGTGCAACGAATAAGGTTAAGCCTGCAATTTCAGTGGTTGAATCAATAAATAATACAAGTGGTGCCCAGGCGATGAGTAGTACTCGTAATACCGTCGCTGCGGCCCAGAACAAACTCACACCGAGCGTTGAAAAACGTGCGCGTGGTGTAGACAATAATTGTCGCATCTGCAGAAAAAATGATTTCACCGCGGGTTGTCCAGATGTGCCAACCACAAGACGATGATGTATGCTCATCGCAATTATTGCAGAGCCCAAATACAAAGCGACCACCAGTGTGAGTGCCATAAATATAGAATGCTCGGATAATGCAGCGCCTGCCAGTGTGCCAGCAAGTATTGCCAGAATGGTTGAGCCTTCTATCCAGCCATTCGCTTTTACCAGGGTGTCCTTGTCTACAAGTTCGGGCAGGATACCGTATTTAGCCGGACTATACATCGCAGCACCCAGGCCAATCAGTGCGTAAGCGAAAAGTGGCTCGATGGAAAAAATTAATAGCAGAACACCCGCGGCTTTAATCAGGTTTGAGCGAAACATGACTTTCTGCTTTGCATGACCATCCGCGAAACGCCCAACCCAGGGTGCAAATATTACATAGGCAACCAGAAATGAAGCCTGCAATGCCGGGATGTACCAGCCGCCGATGCTCATCTGTTGCATAACCATTGTAATCACGGTAAACAGTACTGCGTTATCAGCGAAGGCGGTCAGGAACTGTGTTCCAAGTACTTTATAGATATCCCTGTTCATCATTTATTCAGCCGATTCCTGAAGCAGCTTGCCTGCAGCAACGTAGTCAATTTTACCTGTACCAAGTACAGGCATTTTCTTAATGTGGTTAATCTGTTTGGGGACATTAATTTCACCAATGCCATCCTGTCTGGCCTGTGACACCAGATCGCCACGCTGTGGGTTTTCTATTTCGGTGAGGAGTATTATCTGTTCACCCTTACGTTCATCAGGAATTGCAATGGCTGCGTGTAGTGCGTCGGGCCATACTTTACTGGCAAGCACTTCAACCGATGTCAGTGATACCATCTCACCGGCAACTTTTGCAAAACGCTTGGCACGGCCACATATTTTTACAAAACCATCGGCATCGATCGTGACAATGTCGCCTGTATCATACCAGCCTGCTCCCAGTTCAGTTTCAGGCGGCACCAGTACGCCAGGGTTATCGTGTAATAAATAACCCTGCATAATATTAGGGCCACGAACCTGCAGACGTTGACCTTCATCCAGACCTGGAATTGGCAGTAAACGATATTCAATACCAGCCATCAGTCGACCAACTGTTCCAGGGCGATTATCCATAGGTGTGTTGCCTGCAAGTACCGGACTGGTTTCAGTTGCACCATAACCTTCGAAGATTCTTACGCCAAATTTATCCTGCCATACCCTGCGTACCTCATCCTGAAGTTTTTCGGCGCCTGCAAACACATAACGCAGGCTATAAAAATCATAGGCGTCAGCAAAGCGCGCATAGCCCGCCAGGAATGTATTTGTGCCAAACAGAATCGTCGCATTAATATCATAGGCAACTTCAGGTACCACTCGGTAATGTAGAGGTGAAGGGTAGAAAAATACTTTCACACCTGAAGTGACGGGCATAATCATGCCGGCTGTCATACCAAAAGAATGGAAAAGTGGTAAGGCATTCAGTGCAGTATCACTGGCGTTGAAGTCAATTCTTGATACCAGTTGTTGAATGTTTGAAAGAAGATTTTTATGCGATAGTACAACACCTTTAGGTGTGCCCTCTGAGCCAGATGTGAACAGGACTACTGCGCGATCATCTGCTTTCGCATCTGATTGGGCCTTGATCAGAAAATCAAAACGGCTCATTAATATACCGCCAAGTTTTGCAAACAGACTGATCTCTATTGCTATGTCTTCAAGATAAATAATATTTACCTTTTCTGAAAGTGTATCCACAGCGTCATTCAGTTTTGCCTGCTGGATAAACTTACGAGAACTGATAATGCGTTTCAGCTGAGCAGTTTCGCATGCGGAAATCATACCTTGTGCACCCACCGTGTAATTCAACATCGCAGGTGTGCGAGCACACATCTGTAGTCCCCAGAAAGTCGCAACGCTAGCCAGCGTGCTGGGTAATAGAACACCGACTGTTTCGTGAGAGTCGGTCAGCTCGGCTATCTTGCGACCCAGAACCAGTGACTTTGTAATTAACTGGTTGTAACTCATCGGCGCACGATTAATATCTTCTGCCACGATATGTTTCCCACCGTGAATTTTTCGAGCTTCTAGTAAACGAGACACGAGAGTCTGGTTGCGATTAGATGTTTCGAAAATCAGGTCAGACATCAGGTCAGATAAAATACGGCCCGCCTGGGTACGTCGCTGGCGACCGCGAATACTTTCATCAACATGAAGTGAAAGTGCAGGCTGTACATTGAGTGTGATTTTTGGGAACCAGCGTAACTGTACACGGCCGCGTAAACGTGAGAAAGGCGTGTACTGGGCGCCATCGATACGAATGGGTAATACCGTGGCTTTTGCCTTGTCGGCCACCAGTCCAGGACCATGGTATATTTTCATTAATGCGCCAGTAACCGTAATGCGTCCTTCAGGAAAAATAACGACACAGCCTCCCTGTTGAACACGTCGAATGAGTGAGCGAATTGATAAAGGATTTGCAGGATCAAGTGGAAACAGGTCAACCACTTTTGAGGCTATGCGTCCCATCCAGCTGTTTGCAATATAGGTATTGATTGCAAAGGTGATGGGTACGGGCAGGTAGGCGTAAAACAGAATGGCATCAAGGAATGAGGTGTGGTTGGCGACTATAAGTGTGCGCTGGTCAATCTGCTTCAGGTGTTCACGGCCCTTTATTTCGACGCGATACATCAGCTTAAGAATAAGGCGCAAAAAAGCTTTGATGGGGGTGCTCAACATGTCTATGTCCTTGAATTTGAATATATAGAGATAATAGAGGAAGGGTTATTAAAGATATACCTTGTAGTGTAAAATATATTATAAGTATATAATTGGTATATTATAAATATCCTTTTTAGGGGTTTTTTATATGTACTCCCTGTTTCAGCTACTACCTGGCTGACATGTTATCACTCAAAACCTTTCAATTTAACATGTTTGTTTCTGAAAAATAATTTAACTGGCTCTCAGTTTATCCTGGGAGAAACTCACTATTTCACTCCGTCAAAATCAAACTGCTTATCAATCAACCTGGCTGGAGCCTTAACAGGGAAAACAGCCCGATTACTTTGTGATCGAATTAAAGTTATAAATTGCTTCGCTGGCATAAAGTAACAGGCATATGAAGAAAGCATTACGAACCGATGCAGTTTACAGGTGAATGATAATGTCAAATTATGCAGGTTTATGGGTTGCCAGTGGCGCCCTGTTTTTAAGCACAGCAATTGCTGATCCGATTGTACTAAAACCGGAAACGACGACCACTCCTACCAGTTTCTCAACAGTGCAGGGTGCTACCGGGTTGTCAGCGGAAACACTACTCGGTGGTACGGTTAAGGTGAGTGCAGGAACTTTTTCGCAGTCAGTTGATATCGATTCGAGTGGTGCCTTCAGTCTTGGTACTATCAGTGATTCCAGATATAAAATTAGTGGAAGATTAAAACTGCAAGGCTTGCCTGATCTGACTTTTAATCTTGGGAATTTTGCAGCCCTGACTGAAGGGCAAACTGCATTTCAGGATATAACCCGTCCATCGGGTCGATTGCATGCCAGAGTTAATGTGAATGGTGGCGTTATCCAGTCATACAGTATTAACAGCAGTGCATCTGTTTTTGCTAATGGTATTAATGAGCGTTACAGCGCACGCAGTTTTTCTACCATGTCTGTTGGTGGTCTGGCTGAAGCGACAATTGCATCGCCATCAGATATTTCTACCACGGTAGATGGTGTAGTAAATATTATCACCGCAAATGGTTGTGAGATTACCGAAAATCTCAATCCCCAGATTATCCAGCTTACTGAGCGAAGCTCTACTACCGACATAACTGTAGATTCACTGGAATGGTCAGTTGATGTATCAGGCGTTACCTGTAATACGGCGAGTGTAGGTGGAGATTTTTTACTTGATGGACTGGATGCATCTATTGTCCTAAATAGTCACCAGTTAATTTTCAATGGTCCAGAGTTTACCAGCGTAACCCTTTCTGGCTTTGGGGCTTATGGTGTATCTTCACTGTTAGAAGGTGAATACAGTACATCACAGTCAAGCTTATTTGAACCTCCTTATTCACAGTTGATGCTGGCAAATGAAAGTCTGCTAGTGGCGGGCGATACAGTTTATGATCTTGTCCATGAAGTTGCGACCGCCCATGGGGTACTTGAGTTAAGCGGTGACTGGAACTATGCCAATGTCAGTTTTGCTGAAGTCAGTGCAAGTGGTTATGACACTTTAACTTCATCTTTAACAATGTCTGCAAGTGATCAGCTTGACCTGTCGAATGGACAGTTTGATCTAGTGCTGGCGGCAGGTGAATGGAACCCGAATCTATTTACACTGAATTTTAATTCAGCCACTGCAACACGTTCAGATAATGAGCGACTTGATATAACAATGTTGTCCGGTCCTCTTGCATCCAGGCAGGCAGTAAGCAAAGGCATATGGCTGGATCTCGGAGTCACTTCATTCAGTACGGCCACTGCAATTCTGGATTTCCTGGTGGAACAGCCAGTTGGCGAACCTGAAGTGACACTTGATCGGTTGAGTATTAATGGCAGTAGCCAGCTAATTAATGCCGATACACTTGAGTTTATAGGAATTAGCTCGGTCATCATTGAAAGTTCTGGTGACTCAGGTAAGAGCTTTACCATCACGCTTTATGGTTTTCCAGGTACCTATTCTATGAGTGCTTGGGGAACAGGGTCAGATGGTCGTCGATACTCTGCCAGTTTTGAAATAGTACTGGGTGGCACCGGCACAGATCCCGGAACAGATCCCGGCACAGATCCCGGAACAGATCCCGGCACAGATCCCGGCACAGATCCCGGCACAGATCCCGGCACAGATCCCGGCACAGATCCCGGCACAGATCCCGGCACAGATCCCGGCACAGATCCCGGC
>JBFHVK010000037.1:0-13878 GCA_041589615.1 Gammaproteobacteria bacterium
ACTCCGGCAACCAGGGAGTATTTATCAACTCAATTCTCTCCGGCGGCACGATCATTTCAGGCAGCAATGTATCTCACTCGGTACTGTTTCAAAATGTGTTCATAAATGATGGCTCTATCATTGAAAACTGTGTCATTTTCGACAATGTAAATATAGGACGCAATGTAAAACTAAATCGCTGCATTATCGACAAGCATGTAGAAATTCCCAATGGCGAAGTCATTGGCTTTGATAAAGAAAAAGACTCGAAGCGTTTCACTGTGACTGATAGTGGTATAGTCGTTATTCCCCAGGGATATATATTCGAATAAATTACACATACCTACGACCGCTCAATATAACTTGCACATTCAAGAACATATATTGACTATCTATACTGACCCAGAACCCTGATATATATAAATCATGCCTGATGGATCATCCATCAGGTATAAAAGCAGGTTTCCACACTCACAAAATTCTCATAAATCAGCATTAATATCTGATCAAATGGCATGTAACAACAAATATTTACCTATATATGCCTATACTCATTGATACAGCTAAATAGCAGTCAGTCCTTACGAATAAGAGCAACGAACCTATATTAATATGTACTCATTTGTCTCCCATAAGAAAAAAACAAAGCAGAATGTTGCATCGCTGGTAACAGTAACCTTGCTTTCCATACTGATACTGACACTATTTATATCTATCTTCTATAGCCAGTATCTAAGTCAACTGGAGAAGGTGATTATTGAGGAGGCACAGGAAAGTCGTAAGATGCTTATAAATAGCGAACTTATGGAAATTTCTCGCACACGAGTCCGACTGACAATGAAGTTGATCGACACAGAAGATATATTCGAACAGGACATGCTATACGTAGAACTGGAAAGCCATAGCGGACAATTCATTAAACTACGCAAACAGTTACTTGCAATGAAACTTAGTGAAGAAGAGCGAGACATCCTGAATAAACATAAAAGCATTATTTCACAAATATTACCCATTCAGAGAAAAGCCATTGAACTGGCGATGAAAAGCAACTCTCATCATACTTCCGAAGCAAGAAAATTAATGCATGAGATAGTTATACCTAAACAGACGGAGTTACTAGATTCATTCTCGAACCTTATAAGTGTCGAGCAAAACCGAATAAATGAGATGACCAGGACAACCAGGCAATCTCTAAGCGACATGAGATATAAAAGCACATGGATAATCAGCATTATAATCACTTTTATAGGCATATTTTCTATATTTGTTATTCTTAAAACAAGAAACATACAACTACAACTCTATACATCCCAACAGACACTTGAAAAAACTGTAGAAAAACGCACAAACGAATTAAAAAATGCACAAAGCATGCTGCAAAGCGTGCTTGATACCATTCCTGTGAGGGTTTTCTGGAAAGACACAAATAGCATGTATCTTGGCTCAAATATATTATTTACCAGAGATACAGAGTTAGATTCGCCAACAGACATCATAGGTAAGACAGATCATGATATGCCATGGCATGAGCATGCTGAGACTTATCACAAGGAAGATAACATCGTTATTGGGAAGAAATTTGCAATACTAAACAATATTATTAAACAACCTGGAAAAAATGGAAAAACTTACTGGATAGAATATAGCAAAGTCCCGATTCTCGATGAAAACAATAACTGTATAGGCCTATTGGGGACATACCAGGATATAGGCGCACGTAAGTACGCCGAAGAAAAGATGTTACTAGCAACCAAAGAAGCAGAAAAAGCTAATGAAATAAAAAGTCAATTTCTCGCAAATATGAGCCACGAGATACGCACACCGATGAATGCTATTATTGGATTGACACATCTGACACTAAAAACAGAATTAACCCAAACGCAATGCGATTATCTTACAAAAGTTTCTCACTCAGCAGAAACCCTGCTTGGAATAATAAATGACATACTCGACTTCTCAAAAATAGAAGCCAATAAACTGAAACTTGAAAAAACAGAATTCAATCTCAATGACATATTTGACAATATATCTGCATTAGTTGGCCTTAAAACCAGAGAAAAAGATATAGAACTAATATTTGATACTCCCGTCGATCTTCCAGACTTTTATATTGGAGACCCACTAAGAGTAGAGCAGATTCTATTAAACTTAATAAATAACGCTGTCAAATTTACTAATTCGGGTTACATAATCATCAGCGCAATGACCATCAAATCAGACAGTAATACAATCACGCTTGAGTTTTCTGTAGAAGACAGTGGAATAGGCATGAACCAGGAACAACTAGCTAAACTATTCTCTTCGTTTTATCAGGCCGATGCTTCGACCACCAGAAAGTATGGTGGTACAGGCCTGGGCCTGTCTATTGCAAAGCGTTTATGCAAAATGATGAATGGGCATATATGGGCAGAAAGCACACCAGACAAAGGCAGCAAATTCTTTTTCACAATAGATCTGCAAGAAACTAATATACATAATAAAATAGAAGGGGAATTGAAAAATCTAAACAGATACACTGCTTTATTAATAGCCGAAAACAACCTGACAACTGATAGCATCCTGAAAAAACTATCAGGTTTATCAATCAATACTATTCACCTGAAAGATCATAAAAACCTTATTGATACACTTTCTAAAACTAAAGACAGAGAGAACATAAACATGGTATTTATTGACTGGGAATCCCAGATCAACAATATGACTGATATCATGAAATCCCTCACTTCTTTACATCCTGACTGCAAACGAATCTTATGCTTTAATCGGTTTTCAAATCAGGTAAATGACAGCATACAGAATCAATATGATTATACATTAGCCAAGCCATGTACCTACAACGACATTATATGCCTGGTTAGTTCTGCACTCGGCTTAAGTCTTGAACAATCACCTGTGAGCAGGCATTTAAGCAAGCAGAAACTCAATCAGGCTCTGGAAAAGTTATCGGGAGCACATATCCTGCTAGTTGAAGACAATGAACTTAATCAGGAACTAACGATTGGATTACTATCAAATAACAATATCAGTGTTGAGCTCGCAACCAATGGTCAGGAAGCTATAAGCATGCTACAACACAACAGTTATGATGGCATACTGATGGATTGCCAGATGCCAGTAATGGATGGGTATACAGCAACTAAAATAATTCGCAAAGATTTACCCTGCAAAGATATTCCTATAATTGCACTAACTGCGAATGCGATGACACAGGACATCAATCAGTCACTTAGTTGTGGAATGAATGACCATATTTCAAAACCAGTAGTAATTCATGAATTATTTAATGTAATGGCAAAGTGGATCCAGCCTGCCACCAACAACCCTTACTCCAGGAATAGTAATAGCGAGAAATATTTTCAAATTTCCAGCATAAACCCTCCTCCACTTCCAAACCTACCTGGACTGGATGTAGATGCCAGCCTTGCCCGTGTTATGGGAAATATTGGAATCTATTTTGAAATACTTAAAGCTTTCTATACGACACAAAAAGACAGCGCGGATAACCTGAGAAAAGCACTAGCTGACAAGCTTACCGAAGAAGCCATACGTATAGCACATACCACAAAGGGGGCATCAGGAAATATTGATGCAAAAGATCTATACGAAATATCCACTCAACTTGAGTTTGCTATACGTAATGAACATGACAGACTTACTCTAAATGCAAAGCTAATGAATTATGAAACTGAAATGAAACGCGTGCTGTCATTAATTAAAAAGTGCCTGCTGGAAAGGAACATGCTTGACTAGATTTCAGATAGTCATCAATCATAATCTCAAGCCTTTCTGGAATATATAATCAGGCATATCCGGGCATTAGAACAGCATCTTTTCCTTTCTTACCAAGCCTTTCATACAGATCGGCAAGTGCCATATCCTCGGTCGCAAATACATTTTCGTCACCTAGATATGTTAACAGTGATGTCCTACGCATAACATCCAGTATCTGCTTCTTCAACCCACTGAATACCAGTACAATATCGTTGCCTTTAAGTCTTTCTATAAGGTGATGCAGCACCTCCTCTCCAGAGGCATCTAGCTGATTTATACCATCTCCTACTACCAGAATATATTTAGCATTGGGCTGATCACTCACTGCTTCCAGTATGGTGTCTTCAAAAAATGATACATTGGCGAAATACAGGGAACCATCAAAACGTAATACAATGATTTCCTCATCTACAGGCAGGTCAGGATTCACCTTAAGGTCACGCAAGGTACCATCAGGATAACGACCTAGTAGTGCAACACGGGGCTTCATAGTGCGGTAAAGGAATAAACTGATAGCAAGAGCAGCCCCAATTAAGATCCCTGTTTCCAGATGTGGTGCAAACCCAAGGGTACAGCCGAAGGTAATTATAGATGCAAGACCATCGTGCTTATTGGTTAGCCAGGCATGCTTAAAAGCCGAGAAGTGAATCAGTCCGACAACAGCCATCATAATCACCGCAGCAAGTACGGCGCTGGGTAGATGATAAAGAAGCGGGGTAAGGAACAGCAGGGTTACTACAACCAGCATCGCTGTAACCACAGAAGAAAAACCACTTTTAGCGCCTGCGTTCAGGTTAACAGCCGAACGGGAGAACGAGCCACTAGCAGGGTATGACTGGGTAAAGCTACCTGCAATATTTGCCAGCCCCTGCCCCACCAGCTCCTGATTCGGATCAAGTTTATCCTTTGTTTCAGCTGCCATTGCCTTGGCTATTGAGATGGCCTCCATGAACCCAACTAGTGCGATGATCATGCCATTTACAACCAGGTAGCCGAGATTATTAAAATCGAAGCCAGGCATCTGAATGCTGGGTAGACCCTGTGGTACCTCCCCGACAACCTTGCCTCCCATCTCTTCATACCCGATGAGATAGCTAATAAGTGTTGCACTGGAAACAGCAATCAGCACACCTGGTAGCTTGGGAGCATATTTCTTCAACAAGAACATTAATGCAAAAGCACCTAACCCCATTAGCAGGGTCGGGATATGTGAATCACCCAGTTGCTGTAACACGCCCCATATTCTTACCGTAATAAAGTGATCGCTCGCCACACCTGGCATATCCACACCAAATATTTTTGATAGCTGTGAAAGACCTATCACCATAGCCGCGGCATTCGTAAACCCTACAATTACCGGTAAAGATAGAAAATTAACAATGATACCAAGCTTGAATACCCCCAGTGAGAACTGGAATACTCCAACTATAAATGCAAGGAAAGTGGCCAGTCCGACATACTGAGCCAGCAGCTCAGGGTTATTTTCAGCCGTACCACCCAGTACACCGGCTACAGTAGTAGCCGTCATAATGGACACAACAGCAACCGGCCCTGTACCCAGTTGACGGGAAGACCCCCACAATGCGGCCATCAGTACCGGCATCAATGAAATATACAGACCATAAGTTGCTGGAAGGCCTGCCAGGTTTGCATAGGCCATCGACTGGGGAATCAGCACCAGCGCTACTGTCAAACCGGCTATGAAGTCATCATGCAACACACTCCTGTCTTTGAGCATGGGCGCCCATACAAGAAACGGAAAGATCTTGTGCAACATTTTATGCTGGTTAACCATTTGTTCCTCAGTATTAAATATAGTTATAGCGAGGTGCCAGTATCGAAGACCTACTGATCAGGCATATCAATTATGTATTCTACGACACTGAATTTAAAGCCATTAACTGGTTTACTTAATATAGATCAATTTAATACGTCAGGTAAGTTGATATCTCGAAAATGAGACATGAAAGACAGCAGCGAAGCTGATATATGGGATAGTAGCATCGATTGCCAATTGACTGAAGTGCTCACAAAGCTAAAGGTGAAGGTAAATACACCCTGGCTGAGTAGAATTAAATCATTGCGTACTCTTCAAGCTGATCTCTGTCAACAATTTCAACATTGGAACCATCAATATTGATAGCACTGGCGGTTTTAAGCTGCTTTATTATCCGTGAAAATGTTTCAGGCTGTATTGACAACCTTGATGCAAGCACCGCTTTAGGCACAGGTAATTTAAAACAGCTTCTATCCCCTGCGAGATCCAGCAAATAACTGGACAGACGATGACGACCATTTTGCACACTCAGATTATCGATCTCCTGGACCAGGCCTCGAATCCTCTGACTCATCGCACCCAGAAGTAGCAAACATGTTTCAGATGAGCCATCAAGCATTTTCACGAACTGCCTGGAATCAAAGGCAATGACTTCGGCCTCATTTAGAGCGGTGGCAGATACCGGATACTCGGCATGATCCAGGAACATAAGTGCCTCGCCAAACGTTTGACCAGGCGTCACTATTTCTATGACCTTCTCCTGGCCATCAGCTGAAACACGAAAAAGTTTTACCAGTCCGCTATAGACCATATAAAACTTTTCGACGTTTTCACCCTGTGCAAATAAAGGCTGTTCTTTACTAAGATTGCAGATGCGAGCGTGATCATAAACCTGACCTAGCTGATTATCAGCCAGCTCATTAAAGAGGTGTATATTCTTGATAAAAGCTTTATGTAACGGCGATATCATAATTGATATACCCCATGAGAGTTTAGCTTTGAAAAATAATAATGTGATTATAGTGAATCAAATGGTTTATTATTTTTTACTAATATACAAATTTACAGTTGAAAATTTGATAAGCAAACAATATAGAAATAATCATATATGTAATTGATCAAAATCAAACTATTTATTTTCAAGATCAACAAATATGTAAATACCAAACCCAAATCACCTCAGACATCCCGGTTAACTCATATGGCAAAGTGTATATATTGTGGATCGAGCCTGGCTGACACAGACGAAAGGTGTCCCCAGTGTGATTCACCATCACACTTCCAGACACATGGCGAGTCATCTTCCAGACAGAAAAGATTTATCAGGAACTTTATCCTGCTTGTTATATTTATATCCTTCATGATCATATGGCTGCCACGCTGAGTATCAGGTATTTATTCTTCGAATTGACTTAAGTCAGTTTAAGATCTCGCAGGTTTTTCTAAGATGTTTCCAGAATAGCAATAAATCCATCGGGAGAATTAGCAATGAGTACAGTAACCAAGGGCATTACCATGTTCCTGTTATCCATGCTTATCATGGGCCTGCTCATTATGATTGTGCTTGGCTTCATGCTTGGCTTTGGACACCCCCTGCCCTGGATACTGATAGGCGTGTTAATCATTATCCCCATAATACATGACAAAGTTGTGTCACGACGTTTCATACGCTGGAAAGAGAGTTTCAGCGTTGGCAACAAAGATATCGATGATGATCACAAGAAACTACTGGGCATGATCAATCAGTTACAGACTGCCGCACATTATCAAACAGATGAGGCACTTATAGAATCAACTTTAAATGAGCTAATCGAGTACACCAAATATCACTTCAACCGAGAAGAAGATATGATGAAGGAGAAAAATTATCCTGACATAGAAGCACATATGAAAGAACATGCAGCGATGGTTAAACAGGTAACCCAGTTTATTAACGAATATAGAGTAGACAAAACGCGCACCATCGAAAACGTAATCCTTTATCTGAAAACATGGTTGATCAACCATATTAATGGCAGCGACCAGAAATACGCTCCATACCTGAAAGACAAATAAACTTTATAGCGCACCATATGAAACAGATTATCTGACGTGTACATGTACACGTCAGATCTGCTTTTCATACATCACATTATCTACAGAACATATTTCAACATTTTTCTCACTTTGACAAACGTCAAGGCGAAGCCTTATTCAAGATGGCGTAATACACTCACTATCCCGACTAAAATATGAGGGCACATCAAAATGAGTAGTGTATTTACTAAATCAACAGCGAGGAACATCTTCTATGGTGGAAGTGTGTTCTTCTTTCTGCTGTTTCTCGCCTTAACCATGGACACCATGGGAAAGCTACCCGAACGAGACCATAGGGAGAATATAACTCCTCAAGTTGTGCTTGGTAAGAAAGTTTGGGAAGACAATAACTGCATCGGCTGCCATACGTTAATGGGTGAAGGTGCGTATTTTGCACCTGAACTGGGTAATGTCTATAACCGATTTGGCGAAAGCACTGAAGCCATTGCTGCTTTCATAAAAAGTCGTCCCGTTGAAGGCATTCCTGGCCGCAGAAGCATGCCTCAGTTCAATCTATCTGATGAAGAGCTTGAAGCAGTATCTGAATTCCTTAAATGGACGTCAGAGATCGATGATAGTAACTGGCCACCCAATATTCAAGGTTAAGACTGAGGAGCATATAAGATGAAATATCAATCACAGTCCGTAGCAAAGCTGTATTTTATTGCAGCCATTGCACTGTTCGTCGCACAGATATTGTTTGGCCTGATTATGGGCATGCAGTATGTAGTTGGCGATTTTCTATTTCCCGAAATACCATTCAATGTCGCCCGTATGGTGCATACTAATACGTTAATTGTATGGTTACTGTTCGGTTTTATGGGCTCAGCCTATTACCTTGTTCCAGAGGAAGCTGAAACCGAATTACATAGCCCGAAACTTGCGGTTATCCTATTCTGGGTCTTCCTCATAGCAGCAGGTGCAACCGTAGCCGGTTATTTACTGATTAGCTATGCAACACTAGCGGCAGCAACAGGCAATGACCTGCTACCGACAATGGGCAGGGAGTTTCTTGAACAACCAACCATTACAAAAATTGGTATTGTCATTGTCGCACTGGGTTTTCTTTATAATATCGGCATGACTATCCTGAAAGGTCGCAAAACTACGATTAACCTGGTATTACTTCTGGGCCTGGTCGGATTAGCTGTTTTCTTCCTGTTTTCATTCTATAACCCTGAAAATCTGGTACTGGATAAATTCTTCTGGTGGTGGGTTGTTCATCTCTGGGTTGAAGGTGTATGGGAACTCATTCTTGGTGCAATTCTGGCTTTCGTTTTAATTAAAGTAACAGGCGTTGACCGGGAAGTAATCGAAAAATGGTTGTATGTCATTATTGCCATGGCTCTGATTACAGGCATACTCGGTACTGGTCACCACTTCTACTTCATAGGTGCCCCGGAATACTGGCAGGTAATTGGCTCAATATTCTCCGCTATGGAGCCTATCCCATTCTTTATGATGACACTGTTTGCTTTCAATATGGTTAATCGCCGCCGTCGCGACCATCCAAACAAGGCTGCTGTATTGTGGGCACTGGGCACCGGCGTAATGGCATTCCTGGGCGCAGGTGTATGGGGCTTCCTGCATACTCTCGCACCGGTGAACTACTATACCCACGGCACACAGATTACTGCAGCACATGGACATATGGCTTTCTATGGCGCATACGTGATGATTGTCATAACCATGATTTCCTACGCGATGCCGCTAATACGAGGAAGAGCAGCCTGTAACAGCGAGTCATCTCAGGTAATGGAAATGTGGAGCTTCTGGCTGATGACCGTATCTATGGTATTCATTACACTGTTCCTTACCGGCGCAGGTATTCTACAGGTATGGCTTCAACGCTATAGTGATGCGCCTCAGGCATTTATGGATGTTCAGGAACAGATATCACTGTTCTACTGGATGCGTGAAGTTGCTGGCGTTATTTTCCTGATTGGACTAATACTGTACATCATGAGTTTCTTCAAGGGAGGTGAAGAAAAAGTAAGTGCATAGAAACGTATACAGGGCTCTCAGCAATGAGAGCCCTCTTACCCCGGATTATTTTTATTAGTCGTTTTTCATTAGACTAGACGATTAATAAAAATAGCAATCGAGACTGGAGCGAATAATGAATAAACCTGCTGCTGATATAGCCGAGTTAAACACTTCTACTGAACTTCCATATTACAGAGCACAGGGAAAGGAAATAGAATTATTCGAACATGCCTATAAAAACCAGTTACCTTTACTATTAAAAGGTCCTACAGGTTGTGGAAAAACACGCTTTATAAGCCATATGGCAGAAAGACTCGGTAGACCATTATATACCGTCTCCTGTCACGACGACCTTACCGCTGCCGATCTGGTAGGACGACACCTGATTGGAGATGGCGAAACCATCTGGAATGATGGACCACTCACCCGCGCAGTCAGGGAAGGTGCAATATGTTACCTTGATGAAGTGGTAGAAGCCCGAAAGGACACCACAGTAGTAGTTCATCCTCTAACCGATGACAGGCGCATACTACCAATAGAAAGAACAGGTGAAACATTACAGGCACCTGAAGAATTTATGTTAGTCGTGTCATACAACCCTGGTTACCAGAATCTTTTAAAAGGAATGAAACCAAGTACACGCCAGCGATTTGTTTCAATGAGTTTTGATTTCCCTGACCAGGAAACTGAAACCGAGATCTTACGTGGTGAGACAGGTACAGATGAATTACAGGCAAAACGCCTGGTTGCGTTAGCAAATTCACTACGTGCGCTCAAAGACCATGACCTGGAGGAAGCAGCCTCTACACGCTTACTGGTCAATACCGTTAAATTAATTCAATCGGGATTTAATGCAGTAGACGCCTGTAGAAATGCATTGATCGAACCGCTTAGTGATGACAATGAAACCGTAAATGCATTAATGGAGGTGGTGTATGCCACCTATGGTGATTGAAGACGAAGCAGCAATCAGACAGGCCACCCTGGCTGAAATTTATTACCTGCTAAATATTACTTTTTTGCCGGTTATTGGTTTTATATTGCTTCTTATCATGAAATCAAAACTAACTCAAAGTTCGCATTCGTTTGTATCATCACATATATCACAGGCTATTAATGCCAGTATCTGGGCAGGTGTACTAATGCTGGGTATTAATGGGCTACTGCTACTGATAAGTGGCATCGATAATATATGGACATGGATGTATGTAATTATCTATTTTACCTGCATTCACTCGGTGCTAATTATTTTTGGTGTAATTGGCATCTCACGCGCACAAGGTGGGCGTTACTTCGCTTATCCATATATTAGTCGCACCTGTAATGACCCTGACTTAGTCGAATGATAACACTACAAAGATCACGTCTTTTCACACAGGCAGGATTTTTTATACTGTTTATCCTCGCGCCTGTCTTCGATATATTTAGACTTGACCTTTATCTAGGGCACCTGATCATATTTGGCCATGACTGGACATTAGGACTGGAAGCATTTCAGAAAGGCCAGATGTCATCGGCTGAAGCTGCATTAAATATCCTGCTTCGAGTATTCTTGCCACTCGCTATCGTTGCACTTCTACTAATTGGTAGTGCCTGGAAATATGGCCGCCTGTACTGTGGATGGTTATGTCCACATTTTTCTGTAGTCGAAACGATAAATCAGCTTATGTTGAAAGCTAGTGGAAAACAGAGTCTGTGGGATCCGAGAAAACAACCTGAAAAAAAGGCCGATGGAACTCAGCTCATAATTAACAAACAATACTGGATACTGGTTATCAGCGCAGTAATTCTATTTGCCTATTTATGGGCAGTTGTTCTGCTCACATATCTACTACCGCCCAAAGTCATTTACTACAATCTGTTTATAGGAGAATTAACACGTAATCAGACTATTTTCATTACGGCAGCTACAATTGCCCTTAGCATTGAATTCCTGTTTGCAAGGCATCTATTCTGTCGTTTTGCCTGTGCAGTAGGTGTATTCCAGAGCCTTTCATGGATGGGAAATAAGAAAGCAATGGTTGTAGGCTTTAACGAAACGAAAGCGACAGACTGTAATGACTGCAATAACGCCTGTGACAATATTTGTCCAATGCGATTAAAGCCACGTACAGTAAAACGAAATATGTTTACCTGTACCGCATGTGGTCAATGCATAAGTGCATGTGAATCATCTCAGCAACTTAGACACAAAGATGGCATATTAAAATGGGTTGAAGATGAGTGTGCATTACCTGTATCCAGCAGAGGATTTGGGCATTATCCAGTAGTATCTGAAAGTTGCTTCAAGACATCTAAAAGCAGACAGGTGGACAAACAACAGGTGCAAGAAGATGAAATATGATTTCTGGGAACTTGAAGAACATGTAGGACAACTCTGGGACAGGGTTATTAAACGAGCATCCAGCACTTCATATCCTGACCAGGTAATATACCTGGATGACATACGTAGAACACTAGGCATCATTTTTCGAGCTATGGGTGGGAATTGCGCATCTTCAATAGAGGCCTCAACAGCAACCGAACACCATTCACGCAGGGGTTTATTAAAGAGAATATCAGGTAAGGAGGATAAAGTTGAGCTTTGCTGGCAAGATGAAAATTCTTTATTCCTGCCGTATAAAATTGATGTATTTCCACAGCAGTCATTGAATAAAAAATTGTATATCTGGTTAGCAGCACTGAACGCCGCTGATGATTTTAATGCTGGCCCATGGGTAAAAAGAAACCAGCAATTGACATGCAGGACATTACAGGCTTTCCCCGGTCTAAAAAACTATTATGATGAGCTCATGAATGCTCAAATTGCAATTCGTCCCGACATTGACTCTCTTCCACAAGACCTTGCCCAGCAAGAACGGGTAATTCAGGCCGCACTAAGAAACCCGTATACGACTAAAACACTAAAAATAGCATCTAAACCACCACAACCAGTATATTTATGGTTACACCCTTCACCTCCTTCCGTATCTTCAGGTATGCCTGGAAGTATGCAAGACATCGAACAGACACCTGACAACCGACAGGAGGATGATGAACATCGTAAACGTATCGCAAAACGTGAGAAAACTTCGTCCAGGAAAGACAAGGGCTTACTGTCGATGCGCTACGAAAATATATTTTCATGGGGAGACTTCATCAACCTGGATAGAAGCAGTGAAGATGAAGATGACCTTGATGATGCGAAAGACGCCGCAAAAGATATGCAAACATTAAACATTACCCAGGATAGTCGCCCGGTATCGAGCGCACTTAAATTCGACCTTGATTTACCTTCCGCTGCAAATGATGACCTGGTAATGTCTGAAGGTATATTGCTTGATGAGTGGGATTATAAGCAGCGTCGTTATCACAGGAACTACTGTTGCCTGAAA
This sequence comes from Gammaproteobacteria bacterium, assembly GCA_041589615.1. Taxonomy (GTDB): domain Bacteria; phylum Pseudomonadota; class Gammaproteobacteria; order SZUA-229; family SZUA-229; genus SZUA-229. Next base: position 12,964 of record JBFHVK010000037.1, read on the forward strand.
GAAATGCAATCCTCTGGCGGAGAATCTACAGAGCTGCCAGAACATTTAAAAAAAACGGCCAGGAAATTACGATCACAGTTTGAAGCCATTACTCCTACTCGTATCTGGCACAGGGCCCAGGTAGATGGTCCTGAACTCGACATAGATGCCTATACCAGTTTTGTCACTGATAGACTACGTGGTTCAGCAGAGATGAGCGCCAGTGTTTATGCTAACTTACGTACCCACCACAGGGATATGGCCTGCCTGTTACTGGCAGATTTATCATTATCGACCGATGCATGGGTTAATAATGATGCTCGAGTGATCGATATAATTCAGGATAGCCTTTATCTATTCTCCGAGACGCTAGCTAACAGTGGTGACTTACTCGCCATACATGGATTTTCATCAAGAAACAGAAATCATATACGGTACAACCTGATTAAGGATTTCAAAGAAAGCTACAACTCAGTTGTCAGAAGCAGAATTAACGCACTTAAACCGGGTTTTTATACACGCATGGGTGCAGCCATACGCCATGCAACTACACAGCTTGAACAACAATCATCCACGCAGAAATTAATGATGATACTTACCGATGGAAAACCCAACGATCTCGATCTATACGAAGGACGATATGGCATTGAGGATACTCGTATGGCGCTAATAGAAGCACGTAAAAAAGGTCTGCAACCATTCTGCGTTACTATTGATAAAGAGGCTGGCGACTATCTGCCTTATATATTCGGCGAAGGACACTATATTGTAATTAGAAAGGCTACAGATTTGCCACACATGTTACCCATGCTTTATGCCCGCCTGACACATGGATGAACATACTTAGACAAATTAATCTATTAATATTTGACTTTAGTTAAACAAATACAACATAAGAAACAATATACTTTACACATCCATAACTCTGGAGAAACA